>CAJWQP010000063.1 GCA_913045445.1 uncultured Nitrospina sp.
AGTTTTTGCCAGTTTCTGAAAAAGTGGTTGCCATAGGCCGTGGTGATCAGATTGGTATCGCTGTCCAATTCTATGAAATGACGTACATAGGACCGGAAATGTTCAGTGTCGATTTTATCAAACCGGGAAGCAGCTAGACGCTTGAATGGGGTATTGCGAAAGTTTGCTTCCGTTTGGCCCAGATAAGATTCATTCGCATCCCGCTCGTTGTAACCAAACTTGAATTCGAACCGTTGATATTTGGAAGTATTGGGTTCAAAGGACAATTTGATCATCGGCTCGGTATTTTCCATTCCGGTATCACCGCCGTTACGGAAATCAGCTTTGGCATCAATCGAGCGAAAGCCGTTATTGAGGCGGACATAGTTTTCGAAAACGTATCCAAAGCGTCCCATATCGGTCTCCAGGGTATTTCCGAAAACAACATGGTTTCGCACTTCAGCGTACGAGCCGAAAAGGGATTTCGCGTAATACTCTTCAGTTTCCGGGATGGTCGTGGACAAGAAATTGAGGACACCGGCTGTAGTGTGTGGGCCGTAGCGAACCTGGCTGGACCCCTTCAACACCTCAATCGCGCTCATTCGCCCTGCCGTGGGAGAGTAATACGCCGCTGGCGCGGAGTAGGGAGCGGGGGCAGTGAGAATGCCGTCCTCCATGATGGTTACCTTGGCGCTTCGCCCCGCATCAACACCGCGAATACTGATATTGGGAAACAGGCCCTGTCCGTCTTCCTCGCGGGTATTAACGCCGGGTACTTTTCTTAAGATACGGTCAAGGTTGTCATAGCTTTGCTTGCGAATATCCTGAACATCAATATACGCCGCCGAGGCCGCGATGTCCTTCACATTCTCCTTCGATCCAATGACGTTGACCTCGTCCAAAATCATCTTTTCTACGCTATCTTCGGTAAAGCCGGTTTGAGGCAAAAACAACAAACCAACAACCATGCTTCCCAACAGAAGTTTTCGATACTGTTTCACACCTTTCTCCTTAAAAACATTTGGTAAAAAGACTGAATATTAAACAAGCCTGTAATAATTGAAAATGATAATCATTCTAATCAAACTTCTCTGTCTTGTCAATAAAAATGAGATTCATTCTCAAATTAATTACGAAGGTACGACTTAATCGTTTAAAAACGATAAGTTGTATTGTCTTATTTTGTAAAAATAGTGGTGGGAGGCAAATTTATTTCTTCTGGGTAAAATCGACTTTTCCATCAAAGTTCCGATCCAGCTCGACTTTAGAGAGTTTACCTCCACTAAAACGCTCCCAGCGGTCGGCCTTACCGTCGCCATTGGTGTCATATTCAACTCTTTTAATGGTTTCACTGCCATTTTCGTAATACTGCCACTGGTCCGGTTTGCCTTTTCCCTGGGTATCAAATGCAGTACTCTCAAGTTGACCGTTACCGCTAAATTTACTCCAGCTGTCTATTTTTCCGTCGCCGTTTCCATCGGATTCTATACGAACCAGTTTTTCCTGATTATTATAAAACTGGATCGTTTCAAATGTTCCATCACCGTTGCTATCAAATTCGGCCTTTTCCAATTTCTTATTTGCTCCAAAAATTTCGCGCGAATCAATTTTTCCATCCAGTTTGGAGGACTTTTCAATCCGTTCAATATTTCCAGCGGCGTTATAAAATTGGTAATGATCCATCGTGCCATCCTGATTTTTATCGAACTCAACACGGACGAGTTTTTTATCTCCTTCAAAAATCTCGACTTGATCCACCTTGCCATCGAAGTCCCCATCGTGTTCAATTTTGACCACTTTTCCTTCAGCAGACATGTGTTGCCACTGGTCCACTTTGCCGTCAAAATTGGAATCCATTTCATTGACCTCAGCAAAGCACTGTCCGGACCAAAGCAATCCTGCAATTAAAATAATTGACCAAGATATTTTTTTTGTAAGCATAGCGATTTCCTTGATTACTTTAAATTGATTGGCAGATTAATAATCATTTTTTGATAGTAAAATTAAACGGTAATACGAGTTCTAAAAAATCCTGACCGAGTTCTTCTGGCAGGCCCGGAAAGGGGGCGGCCCGCTTCACGGCATCCATTGCGGCCTTGTTTAATTCAGCATAGGACGTTCCGGCGACCAACAACAGATCCTTGATTTTTCCGGATTTCATAACAGTAAACTGAACCGTTACCTGCCCCTCCTTGCCTTCCCGCTTCGCTTTGCGGGGATACTTTTTCCTCGCGGCAATTTTGCGCTGGACTCCACGGCTATATCCTTTCAATGCTCCCTGATCGATGATGTTCGGAACGGGTCTGGGCTCGAACGCTGAGGCAAATTGCTTAGCCTCAGAGGAAATCCGAGCCGACTTTATAGTTGCGGTTCCCTGCTTTTTGCCCGGTGCCTTAAAAGGCAGGGGCTTCGTCTTCGGAAGCGAGACCCTTGCTACGGTTGACTTCATCCGGGAGACATGGCTACTCCCCTGCTTTTTGCCCGATGCCTTAAAAGGCAGGGGCTTTGCCTTCGGAAGCGAGACCCTTGCTACGGTTGACTTCATCCGGGAGACATGGCTGCCCTGATTTTTTTGTGGGATCTCATCGGGTTGAATGGCCCTGGGCTGGAACGATGAAACGGAAACTCTTTGGGTATCGCGCCGGATCAACCTTCCTCTCCGGGACGAAGGCTGGGTTGCCGCATGAACCTGAACCCGCCTTGGCGCCGAGTGGGGTACGCGTATTGCCTGGGCGCTCACGACGACGGACCGGGTCGCTCCAGAATGTTGGGTTGCCGCATGAACCTGAACCCGCCTTGGCGCCGAGCGGGGTACGCGTATTGCCTGGGCGCTCACGACGACGGACCGGGTCGCTCCAGAATGTTGGGTCACATGCACCGCGCTGACGCTTCGTGGTTTAAACGCCTGCGGAACAACGCGCGTGACCTGTCTGACTTCCAGCTTTGTGGGCGGCGTCTGAACATCGGGTACGATCTTCGGCAAAACTCTGGGTTTTAGCAAAACAGCCTGCTCCACCCTCGTCTTTTTAATTTCCCTGATAGGTTTCTTGAGAGTCGGTAACTTTCTTTTGACGATTTCCAGCTTGAAAGTTTTATCAGGCGGAGAGATCAGCCGATCCTGAGACAAAATATAATTTCCGGCAAACATGACAAATATAAAATGCACGCCAAGCGACATTATCGTCGAGTAACTTGTCGAATTATTTAGAGAGAACGTCATTTTTTAAATTAAAAAAATTTTATTCGGATTGCATTGCATCAGTCGCCAAAATAAAATCCACGGCGCCTGCTTGTTTGGCGACATCAATGACATCCCCGAAAAGTTTAAATTCAACTGCTTTATCCGCCTGAATTTCAACGATCTTTTTTTCCCGATCATGAAGCTCTCCTTGCAACACAGGAAGAAGAGCGTCTAACGAAATAGACTCCCCCTCATATTCAACCTGCCTCTGGGAAGTGATCAGGAGCGTAATATTTTTCTCTGTTTTGAGTTCAGACGACTCCACTTCTGGCAAATCGACTTTTTCCGATTGTTTGAAAGCGGACGAAGTCAGCATGAAAAAAATCAACAAAAGAAAAACGATGTTGATCATGGGCACCAGATCAAGCCGAAACTGTTCCCGCGGCTTAATAGGGACGATAAATGCCTGTTTTGGTCTATTTAACAATAGAAAACCCCTCGGCCCCCGCCAAACGGGAGAGATCCAGAATTCTGGCGAATAATTCGTAGCGAGTTGTTTGTTGCGCTTCGATGACCACTGTTTTATCGATGCGCCCGTTTAATTTCTGTTCAATTGTTTTCTGAAAGCTTTCAATCGAAACCAATTCGTTGTTGATTTTGATCTTTTCATCGTTGTTGATTTTTACGATCAAGCTCTCCTCTGTCTGGGCATCCGCGGACTGTCCTTCCGGCAGACTGATGTCCATTCCCTGTCCCTGGATGGCGAAGGTCAACATGAAAAAAATCAACAGCAGGAAAACCACGTCGATCAAGGGAGCCATGTCCAGCTTGGAAATTTTCCTGCGGGGTCTCATTAAAATCATCAGCGTTTTCCATCATTCATTATCTGGAGAGTGCGTAGCCGGGTTGTTAAATCACCCCGTTCTTTTGCATTTTATTCTGGTGTTGATGGTCTTCGTCAAAATGATGAATCAGCAATTGACCGAATTTACTCAACAAAAAAGTCAGGCTCTCGATCTTTCGATCAAAATAATGCAACATCACGGTTACCGGAATGGCGACCGCCAAGCCTGCCGCCGTTGTCAACAACGCCTCCCAAATACCCCCGGCCAGAATACTTGGGTCCACTTGTCCCTTGTACTCTGCAACCTTGTTGAACGCCTGAACCATTCCGACAACTGTTCCCAGCAATCCCATTAGAGGGGAGATCGTGGCGATGACCTCCAGCGTTCTTACATTTTTTCCTAGCTTGTTGACTTCCTCTTGAGCGGTTACGGACAGTTTTTCGGTCAATTTCCAGGTCGGTGTATTTTTGTGATGAACTCCTGCCTCCATGAGGCGGCCCACCGGTCCGGGTGAATTCTTGCAAAACTCCAGAGCGTTTTTGGATTGCTTGTCTTCCAGCAGTTCCTTCAAGGCGCCAAAAACCTTGTCCGGATCTTCCTGGCATTTTTTGAAGTAATACAAACGTTCGAAAATGATGGTCAGCGCAATAATGGAACATATTAAGATGGGGAACATAATAAAGCCCCCTTTGGTAATCAAACTGAATGAAGATTCAATTGCGTCTAACATAAAGTACCTTCCGAAAATTATTTATGATTTATTATTCTGCATCGACTGATAGAACGAACGCCTGCCAATAAAAAACTTTCACTAGGCAAACCAAACACTTGGCGGCATATTCAATCAATTTAATGAAATTGAAAACGATTGTCATTTATATTAAATTTACAGCTGATTGTCAACAAGGAAGAACAGGGCCCTTCCGCAATATTGGGTACGTTTATTGAAGGCTTGCAAACCGGAGGGTGAATGGCCTTGTCAGATTTTGGGAGGAAATAGCCAAAATAATATCGGGTATCCGTAAAAGTGATTAAAAAAATTGGTAATTCGATAATTATCCTGCTCACACCCCTCCTCTTCAGGTCAACCCTTCAACTGACCGGTCGTTTCGATCTATCTTGTTTTTTTCTGTTTTAAGCGTCTAAAATGGGATAAATGATTTCTCATTCCTAAAGGTATTTTGTGCGCGACCCCAAACGCATTTTAGAAAAAATTCTCGGTAACGGGCAGAATCTGGATCAGTTTGAACAAACAGGTGAACCGCTTGAACAGTTGGTCGGTTTCCTGCGCGATGTGGTGAAGTGTCGCCGGACGAGGCAGTGGATCGCTGATAACTACGGTATTGATATGGCGGTTTCTCCAGAAACGTTTTCCCTTCTACTTGACATTCCCCAGATCAACTTCATCGAAAATTCAAACCGCCTGCTGGAGGTCGAAAGCATCTCCCTCAGGGAAACGAGAAATCCGGGTGATCCCGTCACCGTGGGCAACCTCAATTCTGTTTTGCGAGAGTTCTACCGTAATCTTGAATCCATCCAGGGCCGATTACTGAATGATTATCCCGATCCTTTTTTGACCGGAGAGATGCGTGGGAAATGGGTCGATTCGGTGACGGAACAGGTCAGTGGATTGAAAAAACTCCACGGCAAATTGACGGGCTATCTCTTTAATCTGGGCAAAGTGAAAACCATTGAACGCGATTTTGCGGAGCGGTTTCCTACTTCGATCAAGGCTCACCCTTTACGCAGGACCTGGCCGATGGTTGAAAGGGAGCTGGAGTTTTACCGAAAATGCAATGACATGAACGAACGCTGGAAGGCTATCGATTTTGACTTGTTCCAGGTTATTCGTGAGGACGGTCTTTCCAATTTGCGGGAGAATGTTCAGGAGATGGGCAATTTGTTGTGGAAGCTTGTATACAACCGCAAACCTGTGGAGCGATGTCTGGACAGAATAGGAATCGAATTCACTGATACGCGAAGCGTCTTTGATGCCGACCGGATAAAGCTGAGTAATATTTAGCAGAGTCTCCCAAAATTGTCCTGCTGACCTCAACGTGTCACCCTGAGCTAGTGGTATTTGACCTTTGCACTGGTTATCCAGCACAGGCCTTCTTGCCACAAAGGGTATGTCGAAGGGTGGGTGCTTTACCGCTTAGCGCGGCACAGGCTCAGCGGTACTTTTCTAGTCTGTCCGGCAGATTTAATCGGTCTATGCTTTGACCTGAAAGCCTTCGACTTTGTCGAGAAGCAGATGTTTCAGGTTGGTCTTTTCCTGTGCTTTGCGGAGCGCTTCTTTACCTTCTTCTTTGATCTTGTTCAATCGTATATCGAGTCGGGTCAGGTTACTGAACAGCGGTAAAAATTTGGCCAGATATATGGCGCCTTCGTCTGTGATATCGTTGTCGGATATGTTCAGATTCTGCAGGCTCAACAGATTGTCAGATACCGCGATATATTTAACCCCCTCATTACCGATCTGATTATAAAACAGGTTAAGCGAGGTCAGGTTCACCAGCACTTTGGACTGGGCCAGCCATCTGACTCCCTGAGGTCCCATGAGGTTGGTGCCCATGGCCAGCGAAGTCAATTCGCTGAGAAACTCAAATCTCGAGATGTCCTTGGCACCGTATTCCTTAACATAACCCGCTGTTATGTCGAGTGTTTTTTCGTCCTTGCTCAGATTGGCCCGAACTAGTTGCTCCGTTTCGGACATAGATTTGGTATAACCTTTAGCTTCCTTGTTGCCTTCATAACGCATGGTATTGCTTCTCCACAGGTTCCTTAATATTTTTGAATGATGCCATTATACATTTCATTAGCCGTTTGAGCAATAAAGTAACACAAGTGCACGATAGAGTCGCCTCTTTAAGAAGTGTCGACCGGATGCGGAAAATTGTCTCTGGAGGGAGAGATTTTCTTGCTTTTGCCGGGAAATCTTTTATGATTGGGGGCATTCGAAGCGGTAATAGTAACTGGACAGTAAAGGAGTTGATGGGATGGGCAAACTATACCAATCTGACCTGGAAATGAGCTTGGGAAACAATGTCATCGTCACGCAGATGACGCAGGCGATTAACTGGGCGAGGAAATATTCTTTTTTTATCTATCCATTCATCACCGCATGTTGTGGGATGGAGTTCATGTCCGTGGCGGGTCCCCGATACGATCTGGATCGTTTTGGCGCCGCGTTCCCACGGTTTTCGCCGCGTCAGGCTGACCTGCTTCTGGTAGTGGGTACCATCAGTCACAAGCAGGCGCCCATTTTACTGAAAGTCTATAACCAGATGACAGAGCCTAAATGGGTGGTCGCTTATGGTGTCTGCACAGTTTCTGGCGGATTCTACGACAATTACACAACGGTGATGGGTATAGATACCATCATCCCGGTGGACCTTTATATTCCGGGTTGTCCGCCACGTCCGGAAATGGTGATTGATGGATTGATCAATCTTCAGCAGAAAGTTCAGAAGGAGACGTTGCAGGATCATGTGAAAGGCCCCGCGCCTATCACCCCCGCCTCTCGCCTGTAATAGCCAGAATTTTTCCAAAAGCCCCGGCTCCTGTCTTAATGAGACAAGGTCGGGGCTTTTTAAATTGGTCTGTCATGTAGTTTTGTGTTCAGGGGGAAGAGGGGGTTCCCCCGATTAATTTTTGCGCCGCTTCCCTTTCGATTTTGCTGAGACCTTTATAGTCGATCATTTTCTGGATGCCTTCGATTTTTGACACAATGTAATTATCGAATTCTTCTTTTTCCTTCACTTGCAGAATGATTTCTCCTTCCTGCTTAATAAAACGCTTTTTTAGAAACTCGAAATAGAGTGTCAGCCGGGTAATAGGGTCTGTCACTTTTAAACTATGCTGAATGAATAGCAGGGCTTCTTTTTTTCGGTTCACTTTATAACCCAGGCGCGTGTTATCCGTTTTATCCATCTGTAGTTCGAACAGCTCAAACGCTTTCTTCCGGATTTCCGGTGACACGGTGGGAGTTGGGATCGGCAGGTGCTTGGCGGCTACAATTTCCAAGAGGAGAGCGGGGTTCCCCGCCTGTTCGCTCAGATAGGCGGTTTCTCTTGAGTGCTCGCGGTTCAATCGGGTGACTTCTTTTAACAGCGGTTTCATTTTTTCTATCACTTGTCGCAGTTGTTCAAGCCGCTCTGCATCGAAAGGAGATAGAAACCACTGTGTTTCACGGGGGATATTAAATTGTTCTCGCACTGGTCGGGCGTAAAAGTCATTGAGAATTTTTGACAGGTCGTCGATGAAAAATGTTTTTACGACATCCTCGAAGTAAGGGAAATTTAAAATCAAAAAACGCGGATCGGAAATAATATTGAGTCCATAGGCCTCCAGTTCGTTGACTGGGCCAACAAATTTTTGCGTCAGGTGAAGAGATTCATGGAGGTGCGTGGCTTCCTGGTATGCTTTGTCATCAATTAAAATGGCGGCGGGCGAAATGCGGATGGTGTCGAATGTGGCGTGGGCCAGTTGCTGTGGGGCGAGCAGGGCATCGGACCAGGATTGGATGATGTACTGACGAAGCGGTATGGTCGTCAGTTCAGGTTGTATCGTTTTGAGCCGTTTAAGAACTCTGCGCATTCGCTCGGCGGCTTTAAGGTGAAGTGATTTTCCTTCATGGCAATTGGCGCATCCGAGTGAATGGAATCCGGGAATTGAAAACACAACAGGTTCTTCATTCTGGTTCAGCGCGATAGAGATATCGAACGTATCGGTGGGCGGGTTGTCTTCTGCAAGGGGTTGGGGAAGGTGGGGTTGAATGAGTCGGTTCAGTTCTCCCACATCGGTACTGGCTGAAACGCCTTGGGCAAACAGGGTGAAAAAAATTATCGCGCAGGAAACTATGAGTTGTCCCTGGATGAGGAGCCTCAAAATTATTTATCCAGAACGTTCAAGCGTTGCCAGACGCTGATTACTTTGCGACCGTTGCGGTCCTCTTTGAGTCCGTCCCAAACTGCGAAGGCGATCAGGCTGGGTTCCTTGCGAGTTAAATCGGCATCCCATTTCCCTGTTTTTGGCATATCGCGCAGGAACACAACCGTCCACACGCCATCCTTCCATTCGCCAAAGCCTTCTACATTCTGTTTGTCAGCGGGTTGGGGGGTCACCGTGCCGAATCCCTCGGCGTTGAGTTCTTCCACAGCGTTATCTCCGGTACTGTTAAGTCGGGAGACCGGGTTTGACATGACGCCGCCAAAAATAAGTGCGTCCATATCGACACCCCCGGTGGAGTATTCCATATCCGATTCGGCTTCAAGTGTTTCTTCAAGGCCGGATTTCCAGTGCCAGATGTTTACGGGTTTTCCGCGATTACCCATTCCAAAGAAAGGTTCGTTGTGACCGTGAGTGTGCAGGGTGACCTCGCCAAGGGCAAGCTGGACAGCTACGCCATCGCGGAAAACATCCTGGGTCAATTCAGAAAACGCGTTTTTGGTCGGGTCCTCCCACTTTAACCGGATGGCGAGTTGTTCGCCGTTATTGACGGAAGCGAAGTTGATAACTTCTATAGCATCACGTCGTGCCGAGAGAGGCCGCAACACCAGATTGGTTGTTTTGACTCCATCCCAGATAGGGCTGTTAACATCGGTGTTCAATTCGAAGTCCTTGCGGAAAGAATAGACATCTGTTTCAAATTCACCTTTTTTAGCTTCTTTGGTGAACCGTGAGCGGATGTAGTGAACCAATGCCCAAAGGTCGTTTTCCGGTAGATGCGAGTACGCGCCCATCGGGGTGCCATCGAGACCTGAACTCAGAGTCCGAAAGATGTCCACCGCTTCGAATCCGGCTTTGTAATAAGCGGGGGCGGTAATATCGTGAACGAAGACAGCGTGTTTCCATGCATCAAATAATGAATCCGCCAGTTCGCCATCACCGCGTAATGATTCCCCGTGACAGTTAACGCATTTATGTTTGGTGAAAAGATCCTTGCCTTTGGCTATCAGTTCAGGCCTTGCAGGCGGGGGATCGTTTGCAGTGATTTTTTCTCCCTGAGGTTCCTTGCTGAAACGCGGGGAGAAGTTTTTGATCAGATTAATGAGTGCCCATGTGTCCTGGGGTGTTAAAGCATCACCCCAGGCAGGCATTGAAGTTCCCGGCACGCCTTTAACAATGGTTTGGTACAGGTCTTCATCTCTGGGTAAAGAACCCGTTGGGGTAGAACGGAATTTAAAAATACCCCTGCGAAAATCCCTCGGCCAGGGATAAAGATACTCCACTGCGGCGCCACCGCCATTGCCGTCTTTTCCATGGCAGAAGACACACATATGGAGGTATATGTTGCGTCCTCTGGCAAGCAGGCCTTCGGTCTGTTCCATTTCAGGTTTAGATGCGCCTAAATCGCCGTGAGCTCCTCGAGTGCGAAACAAATCGCCTTCACCACCGTCATCACCATGATGATGTTCCATGGGTTTTTCGTCAACACGGTATTCGCTACCCGGAGCTTTACTACCATGGTGCTCATGTTCGCCTTGTGGCAGAGCGGATTCCGGAAAGATCGCCAGGGTTAGTAGCAGGACTGATGTACGGACAAAAAAGTTTGCAGGCCAACTCAGGCCGGTTGATGATCGGCAGAACAGTTTCATGCAGGTACCTCTAGGGTCAGGGCGGCCCACTTGAGTTTCTTCCAGTTGAAAAGAAGAATTATGGATCGCCATGCAGGTTAATTTAAGGGTAAAATTCTCCTAACCTCCTCAACAGACATTAAGATGCCTAATACGTCACTTTAGATTTTAATTAGTGGGACGAAGCATGGGCGCGATCTAGAATATTTTAGCGAATAAAGTGTTTATTAGTCAGTGGGTTTTCCCCTAACCATTCTAACACCCTGGTCCAGGTCCCCCATTTCTTTGAGATTGAAATAGTCTTCTTTGAATCCGAGTCCAAAATACCATGCGTTGTCTAGTCCCCTTTCGGTGTTGGTCCACAGGTAATAACTGCCACCGTTTTTAAACGCACTGGGTAACCCGATTCTTTCATTGTCCTTACTTTTGATGGGACGCGATGGATCGTATAGAGACTTCAATTCCGTTAGTGTGGGGAGCCTCCAGTCATCAAACCCGGCGAACTTTTCAGAGTTTTTAGAAGCAACATACTCCAGCGCCTCATACCAGTTCATTCCTTTTTTAAGTTCATGATATGAGTCGGCCTGTTGCCATATCAGCCCCGATTTCAGGTCCCGCACCGTTCCATTGCCAGTGTCAACATAATTGGCGGCCCGGGCGGTGTTGAGATGAATCATTCCCGCTACCATCATAATAGCGAGCAGTGCGATTGTTTTTTTTATTCGACCCCACAGTGTTTTTTGTGTGGCGTGAGAATTATTTTTTGTGAGTGTTCGATCTCGCATGTGATATCTCAGAAATGATTTCCGACTCATTATGAGTAGTATGATTATACAAAATATGCACCACCAAATGCTACTGACAGTATTCCAATGATATAAACCTGTTTGCAAAAGGGGGGATTCCAGTTTAGAATCTGGTCTGTCTTCATAAAACAACGTGTTAACGCTCCAGGCGTTAAAACTCCAGGGAGAACTTGAAATAGATAATTTAATACAGTTCCTTATTGATTTTGCAGGCACCCTGCCGCCTTTGCTTCAGTTGCTACTGGGAATGTTCGTGACTTTTGGTATATTCAAGTGCCTGATCACTATCATCGACTTTATCGAAGATAAACGAGAAGGGAAATAGTAGTTTTCAGCCAGATTAAAGAAAATCCAGCCAGAATAGTTTTAAAATCCTTATAGAAAAAAACAAAAAAAGACCCCGCTCGTTAGAGCGAGGTCCTTCATGTGACTGGGGGCTTCCGTGGGCTCCTGTCAGCAGGAACCTTCGGAAGCTCCCTTTATTAAATTACTAGACAAAGGATCACCTCCTTTCATCCAGGGGGACCACATACACGCTTGAGACTCCCCTGGCGTCTGCAGGCGTGCGTTTATCCTCGACATGTTGAAGCAATTTCCACGAAATGTCAAAGGGGTAATGATTTGTTATCAGCCGGTTCTAAACCGCTTTAA
>CAJWQP010000064.1 GCA_913045445.1 uncultured Nitrospina sp.
GATACCGAGAAGAATCTCATAAGAATTGACTTTAGCTAAAGTCTTAATTAATTTTAAAGAAAGAGATGTAATGATAAAAGTATCTTCCACATTGTTAATCGTCCTGATGATTTCCTTCCTCACCTCGGCCTGTGGCCGTAAAGGGCCACCGCTTCCCCCGGAGGATGCGCCGCCGACACAAAAAGTATTTAAATATTACCCTTCCACATTGACAGATACCGCCTCCGGCTGAAAAATCAAGTATCTTCTAAGTATTTGATTTACAATCAGTAATCTCTGTGCTAGAGTATCTCAATCGGTCAAAATTTTGCTCAAAAGCAAGAGCAGGCACCGGATATTGAAATCCCTCATTCACATTTAACAGGCAGGGCATCGTATGAATAAAGACCAGATAGCAGTTTACCTGAGCGAACATCCAGAGTTTTTCAATGACTACCCGGAATTGTTGGGAAAGATACAGTCGATTGAAGAAAAGGACTTGCCCATTCGCAAATCGAATACCCTGAGTCTGAGCGGGAGGCTCATTAAACGAGTGCACGATGATAAAGAGCATCTGAAAAATAAACTGGAGTGGTTTGTCGAAGTCACTCGTGCCAATGAAGAAATCCATGAGCATATTTTTGAGATTGAGCGACTGATCCTTAAAAGCACACAGCTGGACCAGATGGTGAAGCAACTGAGGGAAGGTATCATTGAACGATTCCAGATACCCTATGTCCTTCTACTCCTGGTGGACGATGCCGATCACTATATGGAGCATAAATTAGAAGAACGATTCAGTAATAAACTCAAGGGATCGATGAAATTTATCGGCCAGGCCACGGCTGATAAATGGTTTGACGGAAAGCTGAAACCGGTACTTCATTCTGAACTCAAAACCAATTCGGAAATTTTTGGCAAAATATGGAATACGAAAAATATTCGGTCCGAATGTATTGTTCCCATTATTAATCGGGGAGCGGTTTGTGGCGCCATTGCCCTGGGAGCTACCAAAGAACGCCATTTTCACGCAGGTCTCCGGACAGAGTATCTGGAACGGATGGCTGAACGACTAGCCATTGCGATCGATAACATTTTGCTTGTAGATCGTTTGCAGTTGGAACGACCCGAGGTTGAGGAAGAAAAGCGGGTTTCTGCCTGAATCTGGAAAAATCTGGATTGACTAATTCATCATTTTTTTAGATACTGTTCTGATACTCCTCCCAGAGTTTCAGGTTTCCATTATATATTTAGCAGGTGGAAATTCTCGGCGCGCAGAGGGTTAATTGCGCGTGACGGGCCAGTTACGTTTTTAATTAGTTGGACGATTAACAGCGATGATTCGAGAAGCAAAATATCAAGACGCAGAATCCATTCAGAACCTGATCCGTATTTTTTCTGAAACCGGCAAAGTTCTGTTCCGGCCCCTTGACGAAATCAGGGAGAACATAACGGATTTCCAGGTTTATGAAAAAAACGATCAGATTATTGGTGTCTGTAGTCTGAAAACAGGTTGGGACCAACTGGTCGAGTTGAGGTCATTGGGGGTCGATCCCCGATATTCAGGTCAGGGCCTGGGTAGCGAGATGGTGCAGGCCAGTATTGAAACTGCGTTGTCAACCGATTGCGATACCCTGTTTGTGCTGACCTATGCGGTACCCATGTTTGAACGTCTGGGATTTCATGTTGTAGATAAAGCAACACTTCCTCATAAAGTCTGGAACGATTGCAACGCTTGTTTGCATCAGGAAAACTGCGATGAAACGGCGATGATCCTTTCCCTCGATTCCATACGCAATCAACGCGCCATGCCAGCGTCACCCTCCGTCATGGCGAACGCAAGTTAAAGAATTTTCTTCTTTTTTGCGAATCTTTTTAAACTCGTTGAAAAACTGAAAGTTATTTCAAAGCATCGCTTTTGTATTCATTTCAATAAAAATTATGCGTTGAACCTTGCCAGCAAAGGGGTAAGATGGGTAGACAGAGTCATACTATCCCAAGATTGAGGGTTCCCGTTCGGGGTGGTGTCATTAATCCAAAACTGGAGTTCCAAGGAGGCTTGTCCAGAGCGAAGCGTGGGAGGTTAGGGGAGGTTGTCAAGAAACTTGAAGGCCATTCCTTAAAATAAATTGAACTACTTCACAACTATCGAACAATTTTTCCTATCCCTTAGGGATTCCGGTCTGGCCCTTTCGGCGAACGATTACCAGTTGATAGCGGAATGGGAAGAACGAAAGGTTCCGGTCGACTTGGCTTGTCGTGCCATTGAGTCGGGTTACTCTCAAATAATCAGTCAAGGCGGTGGACGGCATGGAAATATTTCACTCACCCAGCTGAAGGTGATCGTGGAAGAAGAAATTCAGGCAGGATTTCATAGAAACTGAAAGAGTAGATGATGACCAGTACGAAAACACTACCCAAAGCTTGTTCAAAGTGTAGGGACACAAAATATACTTTGTCCAACCGCGAAGGAAAAATGCAGGCAAAGCTTTGCCCGTGTTTTGAGTGTGTAGAGTGCGATGGAGAAGGTCGGGTTTTCCGGCAGGACGACAGGGGGATGGCTTTCCTCTCCGACTGCGGTCATTGCTCTGCTTTAAGACAACGTTTGCGTTTGCTCAATGATTCCGGCATTCCGGGAAAATTTGCCAACACCACTCTGGAAATTTATCAGCCGATTGGTTTGCCAAATAAAAAAGCTTTGTCGCGTGCCAGGGATTTCTTAGGCGATGTTAAAGAAGCGCCGCAAGAACCGCATCGCGGACTTCTCTTCGTTGGCGGACCCGGCTTGGGCAAAACCCATCTGGTGATATCGATCCTGAAACAGCTTATTCTGGAAGAAGGAGTGGACGGCAAGTTTGTTGATTTTTTCCAATTGTTATCCGATATCCGTCACGGCTATTCACAGGACGAGTCGGAAATGTCATTGATCGAGCCTTACCTTAAATCCAGAGTGCTCGTTATCGACGAACTGGCCAAGGGTCGCAATAACGAATGGGAGCAGACCATCCTCGATCAATTCATATCGGCGCGTTACAACGCCGCGGATAAGATTACATTGTTCACGACGAACTACGGCGATCAGTCAACAGTACCTTCCGAGCCTAAGGGCCGAACCACAACTTTACAGAAACAAAGTTTAGAAGAGAAAGTGGGTGAACGCATTTTCTCAAGGTTGACCCAGATGTGTGATTTCATAAAAATGGAAGGGGATGATTATCGCAAGAAAATGAAGCCTCCGCCAAAACCCACCCGCCGAAAAAAATGAGCATTAGTTCAAATCACCCTTTGTAGAATTCTCACACAGGCACTGGTAAAACACCAGCACAAGCATTAAATTAAAGTAAGAGATGCATACTTGGGGAAACCCCATGCCTACGCGAGCCGGTCTGGCTAAAATTCATATTGCGAAAAAAGAGCTACATCTCACAGATGGGTTGTACCGTGATTTGATGTATGTGTTTTTTAAAAAGAAATCGGCACGTGATCTTAATGAGGAAGAAGTTGATGAACTGATCTTGCATTTTAAAAGTCTGGGTTGGTCGCAGTTTAAAAATATGAGTGGGTTGTCAGTAAAATCAGATAAATCCCCAGGCGCCCACCCATATGGGAAAAAATATGATGATCTGGGAAACAGAAAAGACATGGCCAGCCCGGCTCAACTCAGACTGATAGAAGCGTTATGGATGACAGGCCCAGGCGTACGCCTCAAAACCCGCGAGGCATTAAGACATTTTTTGCAGCACTATTTTCATGTTTCAGATCTGCGTTTTATTAAATCGCGTCAAGTGACCTCAATATTGGGAGCCGTAAGACGAATAGGTCATCCCGCACACCATAAAAACTGAGCAGAGTCAAATATACTACGACCGTGTGACAGCCTTATTTGGATTTTATTTTTTGGATGAAGATAAAGAGGGGCACGAGGAGCAATTCCTGGTGGATTTGCTCCCCGCATAACAGGGGTGATATTTTGGTTTCCAACTCACAACCTTGGTGGAGGATTAGGTAGTCAGAAAAATCAGAAAATCTCCCCTGAATTTGTATTTGGTTGGCAAAGTTCTTTTAGTGTCATCAGTCTTCGGAGAAATAGAGATTTTTATACCCGGCCTTGCTTTTGTCATTTGCTTCGCTCTCTTTCTTACCTTTGGGTTTCTTAAGAGCTTCTGCCGCGCCGGGGCCTTCAAAAAATGAATTCCAGTATCGTTTGCTCAAAGATTTGCTTGATAATACCTTTTTGACCTTTCCCTTGCGATCTAATACGCGGACTTCATAAAACATAAGGCCTCTTTCCATGAACTGGAATCGTTCAACATTGCCGTAGTTTCAAACAGGAGTTCCCTTTTGAGGTGAGCCGGAATTGCGGTATCATGTAGCCCGGTTTTGCAAGCAGGTTGTTCCGCAACCTCTGGGAAAGCCCCAAATGTCCAGAAACGGTTTGGTGTCCAAGGGGTTCTTTATATAAAAGATGTCACCCGGACTCCATGGGTTTCTTTTGCCGCTTCAATAACTATCTATTCGGAGAAAATTTTTGAAACAATTAGCGGTTTTTTCACTTTTTTTTGGCCTTTTTGCTGTCGTCTCCTGTGACAAGGAGCTTAAGGAACATCCTATTCCGCCACAAGTTAAGCAGGAAATGGCCGCCAGGGAAAAGGCCAGCGACCCGATCCGATCAATTTCAGGAACGATTGAGTTTGCTGAGTCCATCGCCTCTAAAATTCCTGAGAAAGGGGTACTTTTTCTCATAGCCCGGCCCGAAGGCGTTACCGAGGGACCTCCCATGGCCGCAAAAAAACATAGCCTGATCCGGTTCCCATTCGCATTCAAGATCGGTCAGGAAAACGTCATGATGGAAGGGAACAGCTTCGAAGGAAAAATAAAAATCACCGCTCGCTGGGACCTGGACGGAATGCCCAAAGCTTCGCCAGATGATGTAGAAGGATCAGTGACTGTCACCGCCGGGTCCACCGATGTGAAGATCGTGCTGGATCACGTGATAGAGGTAGAAAAAGCATCCGCCGAGGCCAAAACCGTTTCTGGAACGATTCGCGTAGACCCCGCTATAGCAGACCAGGTATCCACAGAGGCCAGCCTGTTTCTGATCGCCCGATCCGATGGAGCGCAGAGAGGAATGCCATTAGCGGTCAAGAAGCTGGCAGGGATAAAGTTTCCTTATGATTTTTCCCTGGGTCAGGCCGATGTCATGTTGCCCGGTGCCGTATTTGATGGACCCGTCACTATTTTTGCCAGGCTGGATAAAGACGGCGACGCCGCCCCCGCCCCCGGCGATATTGATGGAAACGTCACCACCACCGCAGGCGACCAGAATGCCGAAATCATCCTCAACCACTTGATCGGAGGGTGAAATCGGTTTTTCCCAAATTTAACCACCAGAACTAGTCGAAAAAGCAGGTTTATCCATCTAGCATTTAAAGCCATGAAAGAACAAGAAAGTATTAAAGTATCCAGTCCACTTTCTTCTGTTTTTTCAAGGATTTGGGTTGGCTCTGAATGTGTAAAACCTCATAGATCTCATTTTAAGCGTGGGAGGGGGGGGTAGAACTTCAGCCTTACGAAAAATTTTGAGTTATGTCTGTGCTGGTGGTGTTTCACCAGTGCAAAAATCTTATTCACCGGCCGATCCACGGTAGGCAAATAGGCTGACAGCTACTGTCATTATCAGGCACAGATAGGAAAACACATCGCCGTATTGAGAGTAAAACGTGCGCGGTCCTGTATTGGGGGCGATTTTGCTGACGACATATTCGCGGGTGAAGAGTTCGGTGGTGTTTCTGATTTCACCTGTCGCGTCGATGATTCCGCTGATACCGGTGTTGGCGGCGCGCACAATAGGCGTCCGATTCTCCACCGCGCGTAAAGACGCCATGGAGATATGTTGATACGATGCCGCACTTTTGCCGAACCAGGCATCGTTCGTAATATTGACCAGGTATTCCGCTCCGTTTTTAACCGGCTGACGCACCAGATCGGGGAAAATAATTTCATAACAGATCGATACCCCAAATCGGTAACCGTTCACATCGAATACCGTTGCCCGCTGGCCCAGTCCGAAATCCCCGACGATCTCCACCAGCTTTTCGATGAAGAACAGAGCCTTGCGGAAAGGAACGAATTCTCCAAAGGGAACCAGGTGCATTTTGTCATATACATCGATGGTCTCGCCCTGTGGTGAAATTAAAAATGCGCGATTGAAGTCCAGTAACGTTCCACCCACATTTTCTTTATACGGACTCCCAAATAAAAGCGGCACGCCGGAAGTGCGGGCAATGTCCTGCACATATTTTGTACCGAGAGGATCCAGGCCGTAGTAGAAAGGCACCGTCGCTTCGGGCCAGATGATGAGTTCCGGTTTTTCCTTGGCCGCCAGCAAAGTGAGTTCTTTGTAAAACGTCATCGTTGCCTGCCGATACAGCCGGTTCCATTTGAGATGTTGTTCAATATTTCCCTGTACGAGTCCAACACGGATTTTTTTGGATGAATCAATTTGCGAATGAGTACGGTCCAGCGCCCAGCCGCCCCACCCAATCCATAGCCCGAGCACCAGAGCTGTGACACCGATCACCCCTTTCGAGGTTTTCCATTCATCCAGCGAATCCAACTGCGACATCCAGGCATTCAGAGAAAAATGGAGAGCGGCGTTGACCAGAACGATCAACGCGGAGACGCCATAGACTCCTGTAATTTCTGCCGATTGAATAATCGTGAGGGATTTAAACTGCGAATAACCCAGGCCGAGCCATGAAAAACCGAAGGTCGCATGAGTGGAGCGAAGGTATTCCAGAGAAGTCCAGACAAGGGGGGCCAGCAGGAAAAAATAAACAGGTTTGCCCCGGCTCCATTTGATCGTCAGCACACAGAACAAGGAGACATAAAAACTTAGATAGGCGGCAAGCAGGCCCAGTATGAGGAAACTGAGGCCTTTCGGTATATTTCCATAATTAACCAGCGTATTAGTGACCCAGTTTAAACCGAAAAAATAGAAGATCATTCCCGCGAAAAAACCGCGTCCGGCCACCGCTCCCAGAGTCTGATTCTGAATGGCGAAGAACAATGGGATCAGGGCAAACCACGCGAGAAACTCAAGGTTGAACCGGGGGAAAATGAGAATCAGGAATAGTCCGGATAAAGCCGATAATATCCAGGAGGGAGTTCGCTTCAAGGTTAGCACTGGGTTTTTAACCTAGCATGGTTTATATTAGTGACTGAAAGCCATATCAATTAAAACAACGAGGACTATTTTGACCTCTGACAAGAAAATAATCAATAGTTTCAAGAAGGTATGTATTTGCCGCAGTATCAAAGGCGGGACAATTTTGACGGCAATGGGCGATGGCGCTTTATCGTTCGAGGCCCTGCGAAGAAAGGTACGCGTTGGTACCGGTAACTGCAAGGCCAAACGTTGTCGCGAGAAGATTGAGGCAATGGTTCGTGATTTTAAAAAGAATCAAAAAGTTTCGGCGTAGACACATGCGTCTAATCAGCCCTGTTTTTGTAGTCGGCCCATAAAAAAACTTTCAGCGGCAGCTTGACTTACTCAAGCAGTTCCAGAGTTTTTACTATTCGATCTACACCTTGCAAAATGGTGTCCATGGAAGAAGCGAAGGCCATCCTTAAATTTTTGTCGGCACCGAAGGCGATTCCGGGAACCAGCGCGACCTTCCCCTCATCTAACAGAAACTCAGCCAGCTGGATGGAACCTTCCACCTTTTTGCCTTTGGATGTTTTGCCATAAAAAACTGAGAAATCCGGGAAAGTGTAAAAAGAGCCAACAGGCTTGTAACACTTGACACCGGGAATCTTGAGCAGGCTGTCTACCAGAGTATTTCTTCTTTTCTGAAATTCAGCAACCATCCGTTTAACATCAACTTCCCCCTCATTGAGGGCGGCTATACTTGCCGCCTGAGAAACAGAGGTCGGATTGGAAGTAGATTGTCCCTGAAGCTTCGTAGTTTGTTTGATAATTTCCGCGTTCCCAGCCAGGTAACCGATGCGCCATCCGGTCATGGCATAACTTTTAGAAACCCCATTAACCAGAATACAGTTATCCTGCACTTCCTTGCCCAGAGCGCAGATGCTGGATTGCTCGAATTCGTCAAAAACAATTTTCTCATAAATTTCATCCGATACCATCAGCAGTCCGTTACGCAAAGCGCATTCCGCGATAGCCTCCAATTCCTTTTTAGTGTAGGCCGAGCCGGTGGGGTTAGAAGGACTGTTAATAATAATCGCGCGAGTATTTGCAGTGACAGCCGATTCAATTTGATCGGGTGTGATTTTAAATTCGTTGTCCCCCAGAGTTTCAATGATTACCGGGGAAGCACCCGCGTATCGGATGATATCAGGATATGAAACCCAGTAAGGAGCGGGAACAATAATCTCATCGCCCTCTTCCCACAGCACCTGCGCCAGATTGAAAAGCGAATGCTTGGCTCCGCACGAAACCAGAATTTGATTTTTTTCATAGCCGAGACCATTGTCACGTTTCAGTTTATCAATGATCGCCTGCTTGAGCGCAACGGTTCCTCCAGCCGGAGTGTAATGAGTCGCATTCTGCTCGATAGCTTTAATCCCGGCTTGTTTAATTACATCGGGAGTATTAAAGTCTGGTTCCCCGGCACCAAAACCGATAACATCTACGCCGTTGGCTTTTAACTCCTTTGCCTTGGCATCGACCGCCAGGGTCATGGATGGTTGAATACTTTGAATGCGTTTGGAAAATTTCATATACTCATCTTGGATAATTTTTTAGCCACGATTTTTGGAACAAGTTTGTGAATATCACCACCGTGTTTTGCGATTTCCTTGACGAAACTGGAGCTGAGAAATGCGTGCTCCTGACTGGGGATCATAAACAAGGTTTCCAAAGACTCATCAAGGTTTCTGTTCATCAAACCCATTTGTAGTTCATACTCAAAATCGCTCACCGCTCTGAGCCCTTTGATAATAACGGAAGCGTTATTAGCCTGAGCGAAATCAATCAGCAAATTGTCAAAGGGAAGGATCGTAACATTTTTAAGACCCTTGAGTCCTTGCTTAATGAAGTCAACCCGTTGTTCGATAGAAAATAACGGATTCTTCCCCGCATTCAAAGCGACCGAAACGATCACCTTGTCAAAAATGTTGAGAGCTCTGCGGATGATGTCGATATGTCCGTTTGTTACCGGATCAAAAGTCCCGGGATAAATAGCGATGCGTTTTTTTTTCATCAACGTACTGAAAGAAAACAAGAATGAATCAATATGCGAGTTCGATTCAAATGCGGTTTAGTGTTAGTATTCCACGGATACTAGCATAACCCTGAGCGTGATTCCAACCCATGTAAAAAGAGAATTTTCAAAGCAGATGAAGGCAGGTTCAGGAAAGGAGTATTCAGTTGTTTTGCAGGGAGTATGCCTTGATTTTTCTCCACAACGTGGCCCGGGACATATTAAGATCTTTCGCGGTGAGCGTTTTATTCCAGCGGTTTTTCTCAAGAGAGGCGAGAATTTTTATTCTATGGGGGTCCCTCGTTGTTTCCGTGGTTGCCAATGTTTTAGGCGAGAATTTTTTGTTCCCATTTGTGAGTATGGAAATGGGTAAATCGCAAGGCTGAAGAACATCGGTTTCGCAGAGGATAGTGCCGCGCTCAAGGATGTTGCGCAGTTCTCGTACATTACCTGGCCATGAATATTCTTTAAGCAACAACATGGCCTCGTCAGAAATTTTTCGGATGTTTTTATTCTGCTGGCTAGCAAATTCCTGAAGGAATCTATCTGCAAGCAAAAGAATATCCTCATCGCGTTCTTTGAGCGTTGGCGTGTGAATGGCAAACACATGAATCCGGTAAAACAGATCTTCCCGGAACTTGTTTTCCGCAACCAGAGTTTCAATGTCCCTGTGGGTCGCGGTTATTACCCGTACGTCTACTTTTTTGCTGGTGGTGGCCCCCAGTTTCCTGATTTCTCCATCCTGCAAAACCCTAAGGAGTTTGACTTGAATTCCCATCGACATCTCGCCAATTTCGTCGAGAAACAACGTCCCGCCATCGGCGGCTTCAAAGAGCCCGGTCGATTCAGAGTCAGCTCCGGTGAACGCCCCTTTCATGTGACCAAACAGTTCAGAATCCAACAGAGTTTCAGATAAAGCTCCACAGTTGAGCGCAAGAAATGGTTTATCGGATCGCAGGCTGAGTTTGTGAATAGCGCGGGCGACCAGTTCCTTGCCTGTTCCGGTATTTCCCTGAATATAAACCACAGTATCCAGTTTACTTATCTTTCGCACTCCCTTGAGAACTTTTTGAATTGCTTTTGAGTTACCGACAATTGTTTTAAGATCCAATTCACTTGCCTGGTCCTGCTTGATCCGCTCCAGTTCCTGAGACTTTGCTTCCAATTCCAGAGTTCGGGAGACATCACGAACAATGTTGATCCCGGCGAAAAAATCACCTTCCTCATTTTTGATCGGGAATGTGGAAATTTCTAAATGCAATGACTCGCCGCTCTCAGGAGTTATTTTTTCTACATGTCGATTCGCTATAGGCTTGTCGATGTTTTGGAAGCACATAAATGCTTTCGGGTCATCAAACCATTTAACGTGAAGCGGACTACGAAAGAGAATATTAAAATCCCTGTCAAAGACACATACCGCGTCACCAATGCCAGCCAGAATCGTCTCCAGCATTTTGTCTTCAAGATTTAGAGATTTCTCCAGTTCCTTGACCGGAGAGGCACTCACAAAAAATCCCTGTAAAAAATATTCTCCATCCCGAAGCTGAATGATATTTCCAGAGGCCTGACAATGGCCTACCTCGGAAAATGAATTATTAAGAGCAATCTCGATTTCCCCGGTCGCGCCCTTGTCACTCAGTTTGCCCAGAAAAAGGTCGAGGTCTTTTTCATATCTAAAAATAGATTTCAGAAATTCATAGACCGTGGATGGGGAATCGGCCAATTCACTATTGAGGCACCCGTTAGACGCCAGACCGTTATTATAAAATTCAATTTTGGCTTCCTTGAATTTTGTCAGATCGGAAAAAGACTGGGTGAAAAAGACGAAGGGGTAAGCCGACTCTAAAACCACTAAAGATTTTCTTCGGATCATATAGGCGTTTTTCCTATGGCATGTAGGATATTGAGAAGTATAGGGTTAAGAGAATTCCGAGCTTGGAATGTATACCATGAACACGCCCTTATATCCAAATGATTTCTTAATTTCTGGCAAGAAGAAATTGGGTTTTTCAAAGGGATAATATGTCAATTTTTTCCAGGATAACGGTATTCCGAACTTGATCCCGGAGGCCACATAAGAATTCGAACAATGAAACACATCTAATCACATGAAACAATAAGGCCGGCAGTGAAACATTATGTTTAATTTTGTCCCGTGTAGGAAAAACCCCTAGAGCCATGACAGCCTTATGACATAAGGGTTTTAGCGGAGCTGTTTAGGGTTTAATTATGGCATATAACTTGCTTAGATAGATGAAGCTGCAAATGAAATTTTGTGGGGTCCTTCTGTCTGGCTCAGTGTGGAGGTGAACGAGGCGGTTTGGTTCGGATTGTTTTCCGCATGTGGAAGTGCCGGGTTTGAAATATAATTCCAGGATTTAGCCAGAGTGGGACTTGCCCTCCCTTTCCTCACTTGACGGTGAGGGCTCTGAGTAAGTTTTGGAGTTTAGCGGTGAGAGTCGCATTTCTTCATGCTGGAACTGGGTGGAGGTGTGATTGAGTAGTTACGGTTTGTTTTTGCGTTTGCTGGTGTGGCGCATTATGAAAATTTGTCAGTGTAGTTAGTTGAGTGTAGTTAGTTGATTGATTAGATGCTTCATTTGTTCAACGTTTAGTGAAAAGGAGATTCCATGAGACTAAACAGAAGGAAATTCTTGCAGGTGAGTGCTGGTGTAGCTACGGCTA
>CAJWQP010000065.1 GCA_913045445.1 uncultured Nitrospina sp.
AATTAGTAATGGCAAATTAAATCCGTATTAGGTATAGGAATCAAAATACTGGTGACCAGCCAATATCAATGACCGGTAAAGAAAAACCAGAAAAAACCCGATAAGCCTTTTAAAATTAAAGATACAGACTAAGTGTTCAGCATAAATGCACTGGCAGACATATCATGTTATTGCTGTTTCTTTTAAGTAACTCATTCTAATATAATAGATTTACCCCTAACCCGTTTCCGGAGTCGTTGGAAAATGTCACATCTGGTAAAAATTATTTTAATATTTATTTTATTTCCCCCACTTGCCACAACAGTGGAGGCCAATGTGGCTCAGGAGAATTCCGCTTTGATCCTGCCCTCCCCGGTCAAAACAATAAAGCAAAAATCTAAAATATTGCCAAAGATTGCGCTGGCAACAAATGCGTTAGATGAACCGTCACTGCAATCAGGCGATAACAATAAATTCCCTGGAAACTCACTCGCGCTATCTTTAAGAGATGTTGTTATGAGAACACTTGCCAGCAACGTAGCCATCGAGGTTGAAGGGTTTAACTCCAAAGTAAAAGCAGAAAACGTAATCGATGGCGAATCAGAGTTTGACGCGACTTTTGAAATTAATTTATCTGAAGAAGAAGAGACGCGGCAACAATCAAATGCTTTCAGTTCTCCAGTCAAAAGTAGAAATAAGAACCATAATTGGGATCTTTCGTTAACACAGAAACTTGTTACAGGAGCCGATTACGAACTATCCTTTACCAACGACCGAAATAAAACCAACAGTGTGACGGCAGGGCTTAACCCAAGTTATTTCTCAGAAATGGTATTCAGCCTCACACAGCCTCTTTTAAAGAATTTTGGAATCGACCTGAATAAAAGAAATATTTACATCGCAAACAACGAAGTCAATATATCCGACTACGTTTTTGAAGATAAGGTAATAGACATCATCAGCGATGTAGAAAATGTATATTGGGATCTGGTGTTCACCATAGAAGACCTCGCCGTAAAGAAAAAATCGCTTGAACGTGCGAGGGATTTGGAACGTCAGGTAAAGGCCCAAGTAGCGGTTGGAACGATGGCAGAAATAGAAACACTCCAGGCTCAATCTGAGGTGGCTTCACGTGACGAATCATTGCTTGTCGCTCAAGACTTGATTCAGGATAACGAGGATATTTTAAAAAATATTTTAAATATTGATTATGGTTCTGAAGAAGGGCTTAAAGCAATACACCCCTCTGATCGCCCTGAAATAGTTATAGACGAAATCAACCTCAATGAGGCGATAAAGGACACTCTACTTAACCGTCCAGATTATCTGGGGAAGAAAAAGGAATTGGAGAACAAAAACATTCTGGTCAAATTTCGTGAAAACCAACTATATCCCACTGTTGACCTGTTTGGAACGATGGGGTTGAACGGATTGAGCGGTGATGCAATCACCGTAAACACTGGTACTTTTCAAGGCAAGAGCAAATATGGTGGTGATTATGGAACGGCTCTATCCGATTCTCTTACAGGAAAGTTTTACAACTGGGAGGTTGGAATAAATTTAAGCTACCCATTGGGAAACAGATCTGCCAAAGCCCAACTGGCGGCTTCCCGTTTAGAAAAGGCCCAATTGATTTTGAGCATCAAAGATCTTGAAAAATCAATTATCGTAGAAGTACGAGAAGCTATAAGGCAATTAAAGACAGACCTTAAGAGAATCAATGCTACCCGAATCGCAAGAAAGCTTGCTGAAGAAAAATTAAAAGCAGAAGAGAAGAAATTTGAGGTAGGCCTGTCAACAAGTTTCAATGTCCTGGAATTTCAAGAGGACCTTGCGGAAGAACAAAGCAACGAAATAAAAGCATTGATTGATTATAAAAAATCAAAAATCCGCTTGCGTCAAGTCATGGCAACAACCTTAAAAGAAAACGATATAAAACTTAAGTCTAAAGAGAATACATGAAAAAGACCTTTTTCATACTTGGGGTCGCTCTTCTTATTATAGGCTTCTATTTACTTCCTGATAACTCAAACAGCAACGAAACCCAAGCTAGGATTGACTTTAAAACGGAGAAGACTCTAAAAGGAGATCTGATCACAAAGATTTCCGCCAAGGGAGTTGTTGAGCCCAAGTTTCAAGTGGAAGTGAAGTCCAAAGCAAGCGGCGAGGTCCTTTCCTTTCCATTTGAGGAAGGCGACTCTATAAAAAAAAATCAGGCTCTCCTGCAACTGGATAAGAACGATGAAACGCGGAATGTTGCCAAAGCAGAAGCTGATCTGATGAGTGGAGAAGCAAGCTTGAAAAAAGCAGAAACAGCCCTTCACTTGCAAAAGACCCTCTACCAGACAAATCTAAAAACGGCTGAATCTGAAGTTGAAGAAACTGAGGCGAACCTGAAAGAGGCGGAACTCAAAAAAAACAGGCAGGCTGATCTTTACGCGCAAAAATTCACATCTCAGGAATCACGTGATAATGCGGTCACGAACTTTAAAGTCAATCACGAAATTCTTGTTCAGGCTAAAACCCGCCTTCAAGCCGCAAAAGATTCTGTTCACGATATTGTAATGAAGGAACATGAAATTGAATTGGCGCGGGCAGAAGTCAAACGCAAACAGATTGCCCTTGATGAAGTTAAAGAACGGCTTGACGAAACGGATATCTTCGCTCCCATTTCAGGTGTGATTATTCAGAAACTGGTAGAAGAAGGCCAGATTATATCCTCAGGCATATCTAATGTTAGTGGAGGGACTCCACTTGCAGTCATCGCTGATCTTTCCAGACTGTTTATCATAGCCGATGTGGATGAAACTGATATTGGGTCTATTCATGCAAACCAAAAAGTCATTGTGACTGCGGACGCTTTCTATGAAAAAAAATTTACCGGAAAAGTTTTAAGAATCGCACCAAAGGGTATTGTAGAAAACAGCATCACCGTATTTAAAGTAAAAATTGAAATCCTTGGAAAAGGTAAAAATATATTAAAACCCATGATGACCGCCAATGTTGACATCATCAGCAACAGGGTCAAGGACACAATATTTATTGCCAGAGAAGCTGTGAGGAGTGATGGCGAACGTAACTACGCAATGATCCTGAAAGATGGATTGCCCGTTGAAACGCCGATTAAGGTCGGTATCAAAACCCCCATCCATGCAGAGATTTTATCAGGACTGGACCCCGGACAGCAGGTCGTAGTCGGGGACTGGGAAAAAGTGCTTGCCGAAGCTGAGAAATCCAGTAAAAAAGGATCAACTTTAAGGAAAATACTTTGGTTGATCCGCTCCAAGTAGGTTGCCATGATTGAGGTCAAAGAACTCAGTAAAACATATCAGCTAGGCAAAGTGGATGTTCATGCGATGATTGATGTTTCGTTTCGCATAGATGCCGGAGAATTTGTCGCGGTTATGGGCCCTTCTGGAAGCGGTAAATCCACTTTGATGAATTTGCTCGGTTGCCTCGATCTCCCCTCCTCCGGTTCCTACCTCCTTGAAAGTTTGGATATACGTACTTTGAGTCCAAACCAACAGGCTGACGTGCGCAACAAGCGTATAGGTTTTGTATTCCAGAATTTCAATTTGCTTCCACGGGCCTCGGCTCTGGAAAATGTTGAACTGCCTCTCCTCTATGGAAGAGTCTCGAACTCTCATACGATTGCCCGGGAGGCCCTGGAGCGTGTTGGACTGGCCGAGCGGGCCATGCACAGGCCCAATGAGTTATCAGGCGGAGAACGACAGCGTGTGGCCATAGCCAGAGCCATCGTGAACAACCCTGCGATTGTGCTTGCGGATGAACCCACGGGCAATCTGGATACCCGGACTGGCATTGAGATTATAAAGATATTTTCCCGGCTCAATGCAGAAGGAACAACGATTATCATTGTTACTCATGAAAGAGATGTAGCATCAAAGGCTCGCCGTATCATTCAAATGAAAGATGGGCGGATTCACCAGGACATGCTTGCAGAGGGGATAGTTGCCTGATGCTGATATATGACCTGTTTAAAATGGCACTGCGAAGTTTGATCGCCAATACAATGCGTACGTTTTTAACCACTCTTGGAATGATCATAGGTGTGGCATCGGTCATTTCAATGATCTCCATTGGCGAAGGTGCGCGTCAGCAAACCCTTAGCACCATATCAAAATTCGGCACCAATATAATCACAGTAAAGCCTGGGCGTAAAAAAACACGGCATGTTTCGTCAGACAGTGTGCAGACATTGCTATTATCAGATGCTGATGCAATAGAGGAACATGTCTCTCTTATCACTGGAGTGGCCGCGCAGGTTTATCGCCCGGCTCAACTCAAATTTGGCAATAAAAACACCAACACTACTGTTCGCGGAACAGGGCGTGACTACGCTAAACTGGCAAATTTTGTTCTGGATCGGGGGCGGTATTTTACGAAAGAGGAAATAGTTTCAGCCCGCCGTGTGGCTGTTGTTGGCGCTACGGTGGTTAAAAATTTGTTTATAGACAAAAACCCAATTGGCCAGGAGCTTAAAGTCGATGGCAACAACTATCTGGTTATCGGTGTCATGATAGCTAAAGGAGCGCTTAGCTGGTATGACCCCGACGATCAGATTTTCATTCCCGTTACAACCGCACAAAAGCGATTATTTGGCATGAACCATGTGCAATCGATCGATGTACAGGCTGGCAAGATAGAAGATATGGAAGTGATAAAAAAAGATATCGACAAGCTGCTACGAAGCCGCCATGGGATCCGCGAAGGTTCAGACAGCGATTATCACGTTCAAAACTCGTCTCAGTGGCTGAACAGCTGGGGTGACGCGGCAAAAACATTCACTTATCTGTTGGGCGGAATTGCCGGTATTTCGCTTCTGGTGGGCGGTATAGGGATTATGAATATTATGCTGGTTTCAATTACAGAGCGTACCCGTGAAATTGGTATTCGTATCGCTATCGGAGCCAAAAAAAGTGAAATCATGGAGCAGTTCCTTATTGAGTCCGTCTTGATCAGCTTCATAGGGGGAGGTGCAGGAATCATACTGGGCATCCTGATTTCCCGAACCGTTTCGAAGATTGGTGGATGGGAAACCATCGTCTCCATGCAGTCCATCCTGCTGGCATTTGGATTCTCAGTGGTTGTTGGTATATTTTTCGGATTTTATCCTGCTCGCAAGGCCGCCAACCTCAACCCTATTGATGCTTTGAGATACGAATAAATCTCTTCCCCTTCCCTGCCTGGTTACTATATGATTTCATTAACACAGCCGACAAGACTACCCAAATATTTAATAAGATATTTTGTAATTGCAGATGGATATCAATCCCACAGTAAAACAATTCCGCGAATGGGCCCGTATCTATAAACGGGTCCCCATATCAAGCGAAAAACACATCCTTCAGTTTAATCCCGCTGTATTATTTGAAAGGTTATTTACCGACAGTACCGAAGCTTTCCTTTTCGAAAGTGGAAAAGGATCAAATGAAACTTCCCGCTATTCACTCATGGGAACCTCTAATAATCGTTATATAAAAATTAACGATGAGAGCTCTACCCTAAACCTTAACGGCGGCTCACCAACAACCCAGTCCGTGAGTGAAGGATGGAATGCACTCAATTTTAATGATGACATCCCTCACTACGACCATTTGCCACATTTTTGGGGTGGGTGGGTTGGCTATATTGCTTATGAAGCCGGGGACTTGTTTGAAATTCTGCCGAGAAGAAAACATAATGAACTGGGATTACCCGATGCTTATTTTATGCAAGTAGACAGGGTGATTGTCTATGACCATTTAACATGTCAATTAAAATATATCATCGCAACTGAGCAGAGTTGCGATCCTGCCCAGTATGAGCAATATATTGAGGAAATAGAAAAATTCTGGAGTAATTTCGATACTTTTCTGGAAAGCAACTCTATTGAAGCATCAGAGTCGCTGGAAAATATTTCGCCAGATTTGTATGCGAACGGGATTCAATCCAATCTGTCAGCAGACGAATACAAAGACAGGGTGCGCCGCACACAGGTCTATATAAAGGAAGGAGATATATACCAGGCCAACATCGCCCAGCGATTTGAAACGGAGTTTAATGGTGCCCCTTTTGACCTTTATCTTAAATTGCGGACGATCAATCCGGCTCCCTTCTCAGGATTTTTACGTTTCTCTGATTTTTCTATTGTCAGCTCATCCCCGGAACGCCTTATCAAGATTCAAAACGACACTCTGGAAACTAGGCCTATTGCCGGAACTCGACCCAGAGGAGATACTATCGCAAAAGATGAATCCCTGAGAAAAGAATTATTACTCAATGAGAAAGAGCGTGCAGAGCATCTCATGCTGGTCGATCTGGAAAGAAATGATATGGGACGTGTCTGCCAAATCGGCTCGGTAAAGGTAACCGACCTCATGTTTCTTGAGCAATATTCACATGTCAGTCATATTGTCTCCAACATACAGGGCAGGCTCAAACGCAATGCCAGTATTCGTGACCTTTTGAAGGCCCTCTTTCCGGGTGGGACCATCACCGGGTGTCCCAAAATTCGTTGTATGGAAATAATACATGAGCTGGAGCCTTCCAGTCGCGGCCCCTATTCCGGATCTTTCGGCTATATAGGATTTTCTCGTCAACTGGATTTAAATATCATAATCCGGACAATAATTCTCATAGACGACAAAGCCTTCTTTCATGTGGGTGCCGGTATTGTTGCCGACTCTGACCCTGACAAAGAATATGAAGAAACCCTGGCAAAAGCCGCCGCCATGATTCGTGTCTTGTCCAGTCCGGCAGGAGAGTATTGATGGTCGAGCCATTTATATATTTGAATGGCCTTTTCTGGCCTCTCAGCAAAGCCAATGTATCTGTTCAAGATCGCGGGTTTTCTTATGGCGATGGATTGTTTGAAACCTTAAGAGCATATTCCAAACAGGTATATCGACTGGAGGAGCATCTGGACCGTTTAATGAATTCGGCAAAACTGTTATTCATTGAATTGCCTATAACAAGAAATGAGCTTCGCTCTGCCATATATAGAACGCTGGAGATTAATGGGTTGTCAGATTCGATCATCAGGTTAACGGTCACACGAGGCGAACAGGAACCTGGAATTAATATTGATTATGATGCACCGCCTACAGTGGTTATCCAGACAAGAGCTGTAGTCTCCCCTCCCACAACTGCCTATAGTGAGGGTGTGGCAATTTCAATATTCAGGAATTGTGCTCCTAGGGTTTCAGGAATATTCAGCCAGATAAAATCATGCAATTTTCTCGCGCAGATCGTTTTACGTGAAAGAGCGTTAAAAGACGGTTCATTTGAGGGCGTTATGCTGGATCATAATAATTATGTTACTGAGGGAACCACTGCCAATATTTTTATCGTAAAAAATAACATATTGAAAACACCCCAGTTGAATGAATACATATTACCCGGTGTAACAAGACAGGTTATTCTGGATATTGCGTCCATCCATGGAATAGATTGCAAGGAACAGCTTATTTCAGAAAAGGATCTGTTTGAAGCTGATGAGGTATTTTTAGCCAACACAGGAATAGAGATTCTGCCAGTTTGCCAGGCAAACCGTCTCCCGATTGGCACTGGGAAACCAGGTCCGATGACAGAGCGCCTTCATCAATTGTTTCGAAAATCCTTTTGAAGATTTATACTAAAAATGATAACTTACTTTTTTTTAAACTATGTTGATTGGAGTCAAATGAACGATCAGGCCCGGTTTCAAGATACGAGCAGTGGTGTCATAAAGGACATCGAGAATGGCAGTGAATGGCTACCAAAGGACTCATACGGTGACTTGGGCAAATGGGCCAATTTGCAGGAAGGAATTAATTATGCTCATTTGATGAATCAGGTCTATGCGGGAGGCCATTCAGACTGGCGACTTCCCAGCAAGGAAGAAGTTCTTCAGATTTATGACGAAACCTTAGTCCACAAAGACTGGGAAAATAATGAGATTCATATTGCTACTGTTTTCCTGAAAGGTTGTTCAAGTTATCTATGGACGAGCGAAAAAAATGAAGCCGGGCAAAGTCTGCGAATTGATCTTCGAAGTGGAGATTTGGAATTTATAGACCCTTGCGAAAGAGAACATCAGGCTGTGCGTCTCATACGCAATAATCAGTAAATTCTTATAAATTCCAACCAGTCAATTTCAAAAACTGACCTGAATCTATGGAACTGACATTTTCAAGCGAATACCGCTCCCCATCTAAAATAAACTCCTCCACACCATCATTACCGTAAGCGACTGCCTTGATATCAGCATGCTTGGTGTTTTTGAATCCACTAAATAGCGATCCTGGACACCAAGGCTCAAGATCAAGGGGAAATCGACGAATTATCCGGCATTGATTATCTGAGTCATGAATATCTGCTAATAAAGATTGTTCGGAAACAAAGCAATGGATAATAGAAGGATCTTCCTTTCCAATAATAAAAAATGATGTCCCTACTCTGACTCCATATTCAGGGCTGACAGAGCCTGGCACCCATATTTTCCCATGATCATCAAAATCCGGCATATCACCATTCCACATTAAAGTGTTGGCTTTGACTTAAAATTAAATTTATATCATAATTTGACTGTATCCAATCACCCTTTATAAAAACATATATCCTTGGCTGAATCATTCGAAACCCGCTTAACTAGCGAACTTAATATCAGTCGCGAAAAGAATTTATTCAGACGGACACGTTTGCATGAAGGCGTCTGGTTAAATTTATCCGGTAATGATTATTTTAATTTACGAAATAACCACGAAGTGCTCGCGCAAGCCAACGAAACAGCGAATATGCATGGCACAGGAAGTGGTGCCTCACCCCTATTATCAGGATACCTGCCCTGCCATGAAGAATTAATAGAAAAACTTGTAAGCTGGAAAAAGAAAAAATACGGAATGCTTTTTAATACGGGATTTATGGCAAATCAGGCGGTAATAAAACATTTACCAGCTGAAAATGACCTGATTCTGGCGGATAAATTCATCCATCATTCAATGGCACAGGCATTGAATCGCAGATCTACTAAATTTAAACGCTACAATCATTTGGATTTGGATCAGTTGGAAGAACTTCTGGCATATAATATCAATAGATTTGACACCGTGTTTGTAGCGACAGAAAGTGTATTCAGCATGGATGGAGATTATCCGGACCTGAAAAAGCTGGTAAAATTAAAAAAAAAGTACCCCTTTATCCTTATTCTTGATGAAGCACATGGCACTGGCATTTTGGGAAATACAGGAGCGGGCTTATCTGAGCAAGCGGATGTCCAAAATGATGTGGACGTAATAGTAGGCACTTTTGGTAAAGCTTTGGCGGGTATGGGAGCCTACGTGCTGACAAATTTATCACCTGTCATCCAATACCTGACCAATAAAGCCGGAGAATATATATACTCAACATTTCTATCGCCGTATCAGGCAGGGGTTGCCCTTGCATCTATAGATATGGTTATAAAGGCAGATAAAAAACGGGAAATGCTGAAAAACATCTCTCAGTGGTTGAGAAATCAACTGACAGATTTTATACAAGTGGAAACAAAATATACCACCCCAATTATTCCCTTATTGGTAGGAACTCCCAAAAATGCATTAAAAGTTCAAGAATTATGTTTAAATAACGGCATCCTGGTGGGAGCTGTGCGCCCACCCACAGTATCGGCAGACGGCTCAAGAATCAGAATTTCACTCAACTCAGATTTATCAAAGGAAGATTTAATGCCATTCATTACCCTATTACAGAAGTGGGCAGAGAAATGAAAATCACTGCGGTGTCAGGATGGGCAATTCCAATTGATTGGTTTGCTGAACAAGTAAATAAATATTTTAAAAATTCAGAGATACGAGTAATCTATCCAAATGATCCATTTGATGAAAATGAAGCCAAACAAAAATTGAATCAGGAACCGGCAGATTTATATCTGGGGTATTCACTGGGCAGTCTATGGATGTTCAAATATAGAGCATTTATCCCAAAAACTTCCATCAAAGCGGTTCTGGCACCTATTCTTGCTTTTACCAGAGAACAGGATATGGGTGGCAAAACTACTGACACCCAACTAAAACACCTAATAAAAATATTAAAAAGAAGCGAGGACAATACCCCATTAGTTGATTTTTATACAAACTGTAAAATTCCATTCCCCAAAGAGCTTTTAAGTAATTTACCCAATCGCTCCACCTTAATAAAGGGTCTGGAGTTTCTTGAATCCGTCAAGGAGTGTGGAAAATCTGTGCTGGATTTTAAGGTTGTAATTGGAAGCAAAGATATCTTTCTTGATGCTAATAAACTAAAGAAACTAATCCCCCAAACAATTATCGTGCCAGACGCAGGCCACGCTCCTGATCGGCTTCTTGCACAATTGGCAAATGCAATAATCAGTAAATAGAAATATTTTTATTATGAAAATATTCAGTATAAATTCCAATCATTCATTATCATATTCCTGATTTTCAGTACATATAATAAAATATATTCATGGCAACTCGACAACCTCAGGGGGAAAGCAACTCAGCCTTAATTAAAAGTTTTTCCAAGTATGCACGAGGGTATGATAAACACGCCCGCCTGCAGAAACAAATGGCAGAAAGGCTGGCATCATTTCTTCCAGAAATAATACCTGACCAAATATTGGAAATTGGTTGTGGTACCGGGCTATTCACTCAACATTTACTCGCACATCCGTTAAAAACTTTAATTCTCAATGATATTGCGCCTGATATGGTTGAACGTTTACAGAATAAACTCACACTCCCTCGCGGTTGCCAAATTAAAGTTGGAAATGCTGAAAGTATGGAGTTTCAGCAAGTGGGTTTAATTGCGGCAAATGCTGTCTTCCAGTGGTTCAAGTCTCCATCTGAGACCCTGAAACTTTTGGATAGCTATCTCAAGCCCCCTGGAAATTTGATTTTCAGCACCTTTGGTCCAGCTACCTTGGCCGAATTTAGACAAACCGCCTCCCTAGAAAGCCCTGCCTCACTGCTTACATTAAGCCAGTGGAAAAAGCTGATCCATAAGGCAGGATTCAGTCTCATTTCATCAGCCTCAGAAACGCGGAAGTCTTTTTTCCCTGATACTTTAGCCCTGCTCAAAAATCTCCAACAAATTGGAGCCACCCCCTATCGAATGACTCACTCAAGTGATCTAAGGCGCTTAATAAAAGAATATGACGAAAACTATTCTACCCAACAAGGCGTATATGCAACCTGGGAGCTACTATATTTTTCAGCAAAAAATAAAACCTGAAAGTATTTATTTCGACGAGTTATTAGGTTTTCAAAAACACTGCAACGCAAAAAATCAAACACCTTTTAATTGATAACCACAGATTAATGCGAGATTATTTTCAGAAAAACATAGCATTATTAAATAAATTTTCTCCAGAAATTTGTTCTCTTTATTTAACACGTGGATTTACTGAATGGACAAAGCTATAACTCTATTTTTTCACAGCCTCAATAATACTCGAACCCACCCCCACCTTGAACCTTTTGAAACTCTTAAAACCGGCAGACTTTAACAGAGACTCCGTTTCAGAAAAAGTATACGATTTTCCTGTTTTGGTAAATAGGAGCATAGTAAGCGCAAATAATGCCGCATGATAAGGTTCAGTTTGTTTGTCATTGAGAAACAAATCATATAATACGAACCTGCCTCCTTTTTCCAGAGAATTAGAAATCTTATTAAACAATCTCATGTTTTCCTTTG
>CAJWQP010000066.1 GCA_913045445.1 uncultured Nitrospina sp.
GGGCCTTTAATCCGGTCTTTTTACAGCCCTCAACATCCTGCTCAAGATCTCTGAGCAACCAGCCCCCTCTACTCCACATACTGATTTAATAGATCAAAAATATATTGCCTCATCTCAACATTTTTTCAACAATGGTATAATATATCAGTCTAGCTGAAAAAGTGCCGTTAAATGTAGATCAAGTATTTTCTAACAAACCATTCGACGCACTTATTATTCTATGAAAATTCTTATAGTTGACGACAGTTCAACCTTTCGCTCTATCAAAGTAGCAAGTGTACCGGGCGAAGGTTCGACATTCACAGTTGTCATCCCTAAACATGGCTAATTTGTAAATTTCAGTCTTATCTGAACCAAGAGAACTATTTCATGGCTAAACTTTTGGGTCCTTTTACAGCATCTACATCATTATTATTTATCTTGCTATCTGGCGCTGTAAATTTTGCTGAAGCAAGTGAAGCTTCCGACCTACTTGAATCAGGCACCCAGGCATTCACTTCAGGAAAATACCGGGAGGCTGAAGGGTTTTTCCAGAAAGCGCTGAAAATTGAACCTGATAATTTTCTGGCAACCCGCGATCTAGCAAAAATAAAAATTGAACTTGGAAATTTTGAAAGCGCAATAGCTCTACTCAATAACCTCTTGAAATTACCCATCGCAAAAGGTCGAAATATTCTTGTTTTTATTGAAGGCGATCCGGAGCCTCACGAAGCGGAACTGGTTGACGAAACGGTCATGGCCATAGACAAGTCCGCCGATCAGGAAAATGCTGAATTCAGTAAATTCCTTAAAGATGATGCCATGGAACCTGTCCCTCATTATCGCGTCAATTTGAGTAAATCAGGCGTGATGAAACTACTGCCCAAAAGTAAAACAAGAATTAAATACCACGGAATTCCGGCGGCAACACGAGATCGGGTAATCGCATTAAAAATGACCGCGCAGAAAAAACTGGTTGCGGCTTTTCCCGGTGAGCCTGAAGAAGAGATGATCCCAATCAAGGGCGGATGCTTTCAAATGGGAAGTGATCGTGGCGACCCGGACGAACAACCCGTACATGAAGTCTGCATATCCCCCTTCAAAATAGGCAAATACGAAGTTCAGCAAAAAAACTTTCGGAAAGTAATGAAGACGAATCCTTCTCAGCATATCGGAGCAAACCTGCCGGTCGATAATGTTAGCTGGGAAGAAGCACGTGATTACTGTAAAAAGATGGGGCTACGCCTACCGAGGGAGGCCGAGTGGGAATATGCGGCACGAGCGGGAACAAAAACCGAGTTTTATTGGGGCAACCGGGTGACTGGGAAAGAGGGTAATTTTTGCGACCGTGAATGCGAACTCAGCACCCGAGAACCCAGGGTAACAGACGGATTCAAGAATACCTCTCCCGTTGGATCGTATCCAGCTAATCCATTTGGCCTTTATGATATGGCAGGAAATGTGAACGAATGGGTTCAGGACTGGAAAGAGGTAGAAAAAAATTATTACCTGCTCAGCCCCAAAAATGATCCGCTGGGCCCCCGGCCCGAATTGGATACTTGTAGTGGTGCCGAATGTGTCGGCGCAATTTCCATCACCATCAAAATGTTTCGAGGCGGGAGCTGGAACCAGAGAGTAGTCGAGATGAGGTCTGCCAACCGTCGACAAGCCCATTTTCAATTACACGCTGATGGAGTCGGGTTTCGCTGTGCTTCAGATTAGTCAATCACCCCTTAACTACCTTTGACCTTTTTTCCATCCGATTCAAAGAAACCCCTTACGCAAAATTCAACCGCGGGCAGAACTGAAATAATCCAGCGATCAGAATTTTAAGTTGGTTAAGCAAAGTCGTTAATAGTGGTTTGTGTTTATTTGACCAGTATCGGTTTCTTCCGGGTCTTGAAGGCACAATTGAATGTTGATTTGTTAGATAGAGGTAATTTGCCCCCCTTCATAACGTACTGTTATTTTTGGCTTTTGAGCCATGGTTCGTGTCGGTCGATAATTATTGGTTTCAGCTACAAAAAATAGTTGACAGTCATGTCATTTTCTTTGATTATTCCTACTTTCCAGTGCATGTGTTTTTTTATGAAACTTTAATTAGGGGTAAAAAGAGATGTCAGAACAGCCTGATATTATTTACACAAAAGTCGATGAAGCGCCTCAACTAGCGAGTGGATCATTTCTTCCAATCATCCAATCTTTTGCTAAGGTGGCGGGGGTCAATATAGGTACGAAAGATATTTCTCTTGCGGGCAGGATTGCCTCACAATTTCCTGATCGTCTCAAGAAGGAACATCAGCAACCGGATGACTTGGCGTTGCTGGGTGAGCTGGTGATGAAGCCGGAGTCCAATATAATCAAGCTTCCCAATATCAGCGCATCGGTTCCACAGATACAAGCGGCGATCGCTGAACTTCAGTCGCAGGGTTATGATCTTCCCGACTATCCGGAAGATCCGAAAAATGACGAAGAAAAAGAAATCAAAGCCAAGTATGACAAGGTGAAGGGGAGTGCGGTCAATCCGGTTTTGAGGCAGGGTAACTCAGACCGTCGGGCGGCAACTTCCGTTAAAAATTATGCGAAGAGCAATCCGCACAAAATGGGTAAATGGGCCAAAGATTCCAAAACAAATGTTACTCATATGAATGGCGGTGATTTTTGCTCCAATGAAAAGTCTACTGTTATTACAGATCAGTCAGCTGGAGCGGGCAGAATAGAGTTTGTCGGCACGGATGGAAGTACCACTGTGTTGAAGGAAAAAGTGGTCCTGGACAAGGGCGATGTCGTCGATGCGACCGCGATGAGTTGCAAGGCCTTGCGCCAGTTCATTAAGGAATCAAAGGATAGGGCGAAAAGTGAGGGTATTTTGTTGTCCTTGCATATGAAAGCCACGATGATGAAGGTCTCCGATCCCATCATCTTTGGTCACGGCGTTTCCGTGGTATTTGCGGATGTTTTTGAGAAGCATGAAAAGCTGTTTAAAGAACTGGGCATCAACCCGAATAATGGTTTGGGTGATGTTTATGCGAAGACCAAGGATTTACCTGCGGATCAAAGGGAAGCAATTGAGGCAGATATCAAAACCTGTATTGCCAACGGTCCAGAGCTGGCGATGGTGGATTCTGACAAGGGCATCACAAATTTTCATGTGCCGAGCGATATTATTATTGATGCCTCAATGGCGGCATCCATTCGTACTTCCGGGAAAATGTGGGGTCCGGATGGGGCAGAGCATGACACCTTGGCGATGATTCCGGATAACAGTTATGCGGGTATTTACCAGGCGGCGATAGATTTTTGCCGGGATAATGGTGAGTTCGATCCGACCACGATGGGCACGGTTCCCAACGTTGGCCTGATGGCGCAAAAGGCTGAGGAATATGGTTCTCACGACAAAACCTTTCTGGCACCGGGCAACGGTTCCATCCGCCTGGTTGATGGAGCAGGGCAGGTCCTGCATGAACTCGACGTAGAGGAAGGCGATATTTTTCGGGCTTGTACGGTAAAGGACATACCGATACAGGATTGGGTTAAGCTGGCCGTCAATAGAGCCAGGCTATCCTCAACACCCGTAGTTTTCTGGCTCAATGCAAACCGGGCGCACGATGCGCAGATTATTGAAAAGGTAAATCTCTATCTGAAGGATCACGATACGAATGGTCTGGATATCCAGATCATGGCGCCTGTGGATGCCATGAAGCATTCGCTGAAACGTGCGAAGGAGGGGAAGGATACGATTTCTGCTACCGGGAACGTTCTGCGTGATTACCTTACTGACCTGTTTCCAATTCTGGAACTTGGCACCAGCGCGAAAATGCTGTCCATCGTCCCGCTCATTAAAGGTGGTGGTCTTTTTGAAACCGGGGCGGGAGGTTCAGCACCCAAGCATGTTCAGCAGTTTGTAAAAGAAGGACATTTGCGGTGGGAGTCACTTGGCGAATTTCTGGCGCTTGCGGAATCTTTTGCACATTTGAGCAGAGCAAAAGGGAACGCGAAAGCTCAAGTGCTGGCAGATACACTCAATCTGGCTTCCGGCAAGTTAATGGATAATAAAAAATCACCCGGTCGTAAGGTGGGTGAGCTGGATAATGCGGGAACGCATGCTTATCTCACACTCTACTGGGCGCAGGAACTGGCCGCGCAAAATGATGATCAGGAGATTAAAGATCGCTTTGCTCCTGTAGCACAAGAACTTGAAGCAAAGACGGATGTTATTTTTGAAGAACTGAATGCCTCTAAGGGTCAGGCTAAGGACATCGGGGGTTATTATAATCCAGACGATGAAAAAGTTAAGGTTGCCATGCGACCAAGCGCAACATTCAATTCGATAGTAGATAGTCTGAGTAATTGAGCGGAGCTCTCAGATATGATTCATGGTTTAGAAAATAAACGATGATCGTTTTCTGGCGGTAATGTAATAGGCGTGTTCCAAGGGGCCTGGTCGAATTGACCAAGCCCCTTTTTAATGTGCGATATCAGAATCCTCTTTCGTGCCTTATTCTCCCAAGGTTTGCCATAATGTATTCGTTGCACTCGGTGCAGATCCATCCTTCGCCGGAAAAGATCCAGCACTCATGCTCTACCCAGTGCAGAGCATCTTCCTCGTCATGGAAATACTCGCTGGTTTGAAGGCAGTTTGTGGTCATTTTCACCTGACATTCAACGGCGTATTTTTCATTTTTTTTAACTATCAACGGGGGCTCCTTTTGCTAACAGTATATAGGGGCATCCAGTTATCGCGAACGCGAAACTATAGAACTGCCTCTAATGGCAGCAGTCATTCTATAGAAAATTACCCAGGAGGTCATTTGAAAAATTGATCTGTGCTAATATATCGTTGTTCATGCAAGGTGAAAATATAGGGTGTAGTTATGGAGGATATTTAGGGTTTCTAATCTTGTTAATTCTAAAAAATTCTCTGGGAAAAATTAGGTTCTAAAAGATGAAATCCCTCCCAGCATAAAAAAGACCAGGCAGGCAAATAAATTTAAATGTTTAAATCTGTTTGCAATCACAGCAAAATAAAGTTTGATTAAAGTTTTACGATAAGTGGATGCGCATATTTTTAGAACCCTATGGTGTAGTAAAGATAGGCACTGCTCTCTGTTGCAGATTCATATGCCAGTTCCTGATATTGAAAAACTGCCGAGAGTCTCTGAGAAGGTGAAAAATAATAATCAAAACGGCTCTCGAACATTTAATTTCCCTGCCACAGTGAGTCGGAGTAGCAAATATTTCACGTCCCCAACAATATTTATCATCCTATCCTGTCGCTATTGCATTTATAGTTTTCTGAATAAATACCACAATAATCCTGGCTCAATATGATCATTGATTTCCCACTCACCCAGTCCATCCATTTATCATGATCGACCTTTCCTTTTGGAATTTAATTGCACCCGGATTCATTTTCCTGGCCTTGCTCGCTGTTCTGATTGTCAAAGGTTTTGGGGTGATCAAGTTAGAATTGACAAATCGAAACCGTATTCGCGAATTGAAGCAAATGGCCGTAGGTTCCGAAAGTTCTGCAAATAAAGACGCGCTGAACGCTATTGCCAACCAATGCACCAAACTCAACTCCAAGTGGATTCTCAAAGAATCCGATTTGGATATCGCTGGGAACACCTACCAGCTACTTAGGGTTATTGCCGCCCTATACCATCCTGAATCGCGGACGCCTGTTGAAGAGGCGCGAATTCGTAAAGTATTGCAGGCGTGTCTGGAGTTGAAAGACCGCCTTCTGGGTATTTCAAAATGGCGCGGAGTCCACAAGTTAACGCAATTCCGCCTGCGCCATATTTTATTTTTATCTGAAGCCTGGAGAATCAAGGAGCAATGGAAGGAATGGGCGTTGGTCAAATTCCTGATACGCCACAATCTTTACGGCCTGTTCCAATGGTTCTTCTTTTTGATTCGCTGTGTGGACTTAACCTTCTGGTCCATGAAGATGCTGATTTATATTATCCACGATCTCGTGTTCAAAGTATTTCTGGTCCACTGGTATCTCATGATCGGTGAGCTTGCCACCAAAGTTTATCAGGACAGCAAGGAAAAACCCGACGAAGAATCCGAGATCGAAGCCAAAAACCTTATGGAAGATTTTGAGTCCATACCAGAATCTGATCCTTTGGGGAAATCGGACTTACCTGATAAAATCCAAAATATTTCCAATGCCTCCCGGAAGGAATTGTTGTTTCATGTCGGCTCTCTGAATTGGGAACAAACCAGAGCGAATTATATTCGACTCGTGGAAGAAATTGCACTAAGCCATTACCCACAATCCGACCAGCCTCTGTATGAAACTACACTCTTTGATTTATTAATGAGTGGAGTTCGTTTTTTAGAAACCCTGGCGGCGATCCAGAATTATCCTTTTGTGCATAGACTTTTGGATCTCAGAGTCACACATATACTTTTGGTCAAAGATACGGCCGATTTTCTCAAGGACAATCAGTTTTTATCCTGGGTCAAAAAACGCAAACTGAATTATGTTTTTAAATATTCCTACCTGCTGTTCCAAGTGGTTAGGAAAGCCAATCCCGGCCTTCTTTTTAAGGACTTTGCTGTGACGCTTGCGGGGGAAGGATTCAAACGCTGGTTTTTTCTTCATCTACATGAAAAAATCGCAGTGGAAGCTCACATGGTATATCAAGACTCCTCGCCGGAGAGGCAATAGAATACTCCCCGTCCTTCGGTAAACTCAGGCCGGATTCCGAAGCAATAGTGTCGTGGAATGTCTTTGCGAGACAAAGTCGGAATAGAAGAGGAACGTGGAACAGGGTTGGGATTGTCCATTGTCAAAAACCTGACTGAAAAACATCATGGATCAATAGAAGTGGAGAGCGAACCCGACAAAGGTTCCACATTCAGAGTCATACTCCCAAAAAATTAGAACTTCTCTTCCTGGAATGCCCACATCCTCGTGATGCGATCTTCAAATTCCGCGACCCTTTCTGAAAACGATAGACAGATAGACTGCGGAGCGGATTTCCTCAAAAAATACTATAAAAATGTGTATTTATTAGATTTAAAAGGATAAAGACAATAAAATGATCTATTGACTAAGCCAGTGTTTTTGAGTATGATTCTCAATAATATTTCCAGTAAATTACGATATCCCGTTTGAGCGGAGTAGAGCAGAAATGAAAAACACGGCCTCAGTGGAAGTTGAAGAGGATGAGATTATCTGCAATTGCTTTCAGGTGACAGAGGGCAAGATTCGGTCCCATATTGAAAAAAATGACATTACCGAGATAGAAGATGTCACTTCAGCTTGCGAGGCTGGAGGAGAGTGCGGTTCGTGCCATATTCTCATTCAGCTCTTCATTGACCAAAATCAGCATAAAAAGGTTTTTGCAAAAACCAGTGGGTCGGAAGTCGCGGAATCGGAAAATAATAAAAAAGGCTTTTGGAGGAAACTTTTCGCCGGCAGTTAATTAATCTGTATCAACTGATTGTGAAAGCGAACCACAATGTTCGGCGCTACCTAATTTGAGCAAAATACCTTTTACCGTGACTTTTTTTCTTGCCGCACTGTATCACCCCCCCTCTACCCGCAGTCAAATTTGAAAACCAACCTCTTCTCTTTGAAAAGAGTTCTGAAGCTGTTAGGGCCATCCTCCAATTAAGGAGATAAATATTAAATGTACTGGAATAATTAGAATGTCTATGAAAAACCTAATTACTTTTCTAAGATCGGGAACAAACAAACAAGCTGCATTATTTTTTCTTTTTCTTTGTTTTTATCTGATCCATCTACCAGCGACGGTACACGCTAAATCGTCTTCAGAAATTGTGGAATCAAAGACCAAAAAGGTCATCATGATGTTGGACATTGTGGCGAAGGAATACGCGCTTGGCATTGATAACGGAAATATTATTAACGCTACAGAATATGAGGAAAGCCAGGTCTTTCTGGATCAGGCACTTGAGAGATATCAAACGATCATGGGTTCCATGCCTGATTTGGAAAATGCAGAAAATTTAAAAACGAGGTTTGAAAAACTGTCGGTAAACTTGAAAGCCAGGATCAACCCTGAAGAGGTGAAAACCTCCGTCAATACGATTCAATCGCAACTGCTCAAGGAACTGGGCATCGAAATGCAGAAGAGTCCTCCGCGACCCGTCGATCTTGCAAACGGACGCAAGATTTTCAAAACCAATTGCGCTCTATGCCATGGCCTGAACGGTAACGGTAACGGCCCACTGGCAACCCACCTCGACCCGGCACCAGCAGTTCTCTCTGACCCAGAGATAACGGGTAATGACCATAGCACCGCTTACGATAACTTCCAGGTAATTTCTGTTGGTATTGCCAACACCGCTATGGTGGCCTGGTCGGAATTTCTACCGGAAGAGGAACTGTGGGATGTCACTTATTTCGTTCGCACCTTTTCCAATGCAAACATTCAGCTTCCTCTGGTAGTCGGGTCTGCTTCCGCTGAAGACGATCAACCCGGTCTATCACCGGGACAAGCCATCGCCGGGGTCAACAACCTTTTGGATGAAAGTTTGAAAGCTTTCAAAGCGGGCGATATTAACAGCGCCGCAGAATTGGCTTTCGATGCCTACCTCGGTTATGAAAAGCTCGAAAGGGGTTTGTCTACCAAACGCAAGGAGCTTGGGCTACGCCTTGAATCTACTTTTGGCAGGTTACGCGCCGAAATCAAAAGAAAGGCCGAGTTGAGCCATGTGGAAAAAATCAGGAAAACGATTAAAACGGACCTGAAAGAAGCGCAAAATGTTCTTGAGGAGAAGGTCGGGTTCACCGGACTATTCATTCAGTCTTTTTCGATCATCGTGCGCGAGGGATTCGAGGCGATATTAATTGTCGCCGCGCTGATCGCGTTCCTGATCAAATCCAGAAACAAGGACAAGGTAAAAATAATTTATCGGGGAGTCATCATAGGAATTGTCGCAAGTTTTCTTACCGCTTATATCCTCCACGAGGTTCTGAGTATCACCATGGCCAAGCAGGAGTTGCTGGAGGGATGGATCATGCTGGTGGCGGTGGCCGTTTTATTCTGGGTCAGCTACTGGCTGGTCACGAAGATTGAAACACAGAAATGGCAAAGCTATATCACTGGAAAAATGTCACAAGCTGTTACGACGGGCAATGTCTTTACCTTGGGCTTGGTAGCTTTTCTATCGGTCTATCGGGAAGGATTCGAAACGGTTCTCTTTTACAAAGCGCTTTACCTGTCAGCTGGTGAGAGCAGTGGCGGCATCGTGCCGGGATTTTTAGCGGGATGTGTTTGTCTGGCCGCCATCTTTTATGTGATTAACAAACTGGGAATCAAGGTACCAATCAAATGGTTTTTCGGATTCACCAGTGTCCTTCTCTACTTTATGGCGTTTATGTTCATGGGTAAAGGTTTGCATGAACTGCAAATGGGCGAAGCGCTTTCGCTGACCGCCGCAAAGTTCGCCCCTGAAATTTCATGGCTAGGGATGTACCCCACCTGGGAAACCTTCATAGGACAGATGATTCTTGTCGTCTTGTTCCTAGGTGCCTTGCTTTATACCTTCGTCATCAAACCGGAAGTCGACTCACAGGACCTTAAAGATGAAACACAACATATCCAGAGTGACATCAGCGTGGTTCATGATCTGGCCGAGCATATCTCCAAACACGCGCAACGCTGTGAAAAATTTTTAAAAGACACCAACGACCATGATTTGAAGGAGCTTTCTGACCACCTGAAAGAAATCGATTTGAAAGTCCATGAATTATCAGATCACGTTCGTTATGTTGAAAACAAGTTGATCGATGAATACGAACGCCTGGGTTTCGCTATTCTACCCAAGGATAAAAAACGGGAAACGCCCTGAACATAAATCAGGCAGTGATTTTCGCAGGCCCCTCAAATCTGGGCGCTATTTAAAAACGCGTTGGGAAAACTCTGTCATAGCCTTCTAGGAGCGATCATCGGCTTCTTTGTTATACTGCAAGCTGGGTATCTTGAACTTCTTGTTGAAAATTTCATGCGGCAACCGTTAAAGACTGTCTCGCCTGAGATTTCCATTCGCAACACAGCTAAGGCTATGCTCTCTGAAAGAATAGATGCACTCGTAATCAAAGACAAGTCCAGCGGAAAATATATTGGGATAGTCACCAATACAGATTTAGCTGACCTGGCTATTGCCATGGAAATCAATCCAGAGTCACCCCAATTAAAGAAATAATGAAATACCCCATAATAACTGTTGATTTAGGATCAACATATTACTGAAAAAACATGGATAAATTTTTTGCCGATTTCGCCAGCCTGATGTGGGGTCCCTGGCTTCTGATTCTTTTGTTGGGAGCGGGGTTCTGGTTAACCTTTCGGCTTGGCGGAATCCAGTTTAGAAACCTGTTTTACGCCTTTCGCTTAACCTTCTCTAAGGAACGGGGAGGAAAGGGTGATGTTTCCCATTTCGGGTCATTGATGACTGCCATGGCCGCGACCGTTGGCATGGGTAATATCGCGGGCGTGAGCACTGCCGTTGCACTGGGCGGACCGGGCGCCATCTTCTGGATGTGGATGACAGGTCTTGTGGGAATGGCCACAAAATATTCAGAAAGTTTTTTAGCGGTCAAATACCGGCAGTTCAACGACCAGGGAGAAATTTCCGGCGGCCCCATGTATTATCTGGAATACGGACTCGGTCAAAAATGGCTGGGCGTATGTTTTGCCGCCTTTGGCGCTTTAGCAGCATTCGGCATCGGCAATATGATCCAGGCCAATACCACCGCCGCCGCAGTCGCTGAAACCACGGGATCAGGAAAGTTTTCTGTAGGGATCGTCTTATCCGTCCTGACCGCGCTGGTGATCATCGGCGGAATCAAACGAATCGCAGAAGTCGCGAGTTATTTTGTACCGATCATGGTGGTCATTTATTTAACTGGCGCGGTGATTGTTATATTTTCCAATCTGGGTCAACTGGTTGCAGGAATACAGTTGATTTTTGAACACGCCTTAAGCGGAACAGCTGCCACGGGTGGCTTTTTAGGAGCTACCCTCGCCCAAACAATCCGCTATGGAGTAGCACGCGGTCTTTTTTCCAACGAGTCGGGAATGGGGAGCGCCCCCATCGCCGCCGCCGCCGCAAAAACCAATCATCCGGGAAAACAAGCCCTCGTTTCAATGTCAGGAACCTTTCTGGACACCCTAGTCGTTTGCTCCCTCACCGCTTTGGCGTTAGCTTCTTCCGGAGTCTGGGTTTCTGGAGAGACCGGGGTCGCATTAACTATGCAGGCTTTTTCCGGTAGCCTCTCAGGAAACTGGGGCAACCTGCTGGTGAGTATCAGCGCCATGACATTTGCTTTCTCTTCAATTCTGGCATGGGAGTATTATGGAGAAAAATGTTTCGAGTATCTTTTTGGCGCAACATGGGTTCATTTTTATCGATACCTGTGGGTGATATTCGTATTTGTTGGCTCTATGGTAAAACTGGAAATCATTTGGAATTTTTCTGACGCGATGAACGCGATGATGGTTGTTCCAAACCTGATAGGACTCATACTGTTGAGTGGAAAACTATCAAAGGACACCCAGGCTTTTGAAGTTGGCATCCGTGAAGGCACGATCAATAAATTCGATTAA
>CAJWQP010000067.1 GCA_913045445.1 uncultured Nitrospina sp.
GGTAGAAATGATAGAACAGCCTTTTCCTGCAGATAATGACAGTGTTTTGAAAACATTGGATCATCCAATTCCGGTCTGCGCCGATGAATCCTGTCACGACACCGCTGACCTTGATCGTTTAGTGGGACTCTATGAATTCGTTAATATTAAACTGGATAAAACCGGAGGACTTACCGAAGCGCTGCGATTACAAGCCGAGGCAGAATCAAAAGGATTCCGGACAATGGTAGGCTGTATGTCCGCAACTTCACTGGGAATCGCACCGGCATTTTTTATTGCACAGCGTGCAAAAATTGTTGACCTTGATGCACCACTTTATCTTTATGAAGACAGACCTTTTCCAATGAAATATGACGGAAGCATTGTTCACCCTCCATCACCAGAATTGTGGGGATAACAAGCTAATTTGAGTATCTTTCAACTATAACTTTTTCTACGAGCAAATTCTTCGCTGCAATGATGGACTCTGAAATGTTTTTTGTGTTTTAAGATCATTCAAACCGATGTATACTTTCCAATTGTCGGAGATGTAATTTTATTACTCCTGTTATTTAAGTTTGAAGAACCATGAGTGAATCGAAACCCCGAAGAAAACTAGCCGCTATCCTCGCTGCAGACATAGTCGGATTCAGCAGGAAAATGGGCGAGAATGAGGATCGCACGCTGAGCAACCTCAAAATCTGCCGTGCTATCACCGACGAGTCCATCGAGACCTACCACGGACGCGTCTTCGGGAGTGCCGGGGATTCCGTGATCGCAGAGTTCGCCAGTCCGGTGGACTCAATCGTGGCGGCGGTGGAATTCCAGAAGAACCTGCGGGACCGCAACAACGAGGTGGATCCTGAGGACCAGATGCAGTTCCGGGTAGGATTGAATCTTGGGGACGTGATCGTGGAGGGCGACAACCTCTATGGTGACGGGGTGAACGTCGCAGCACGGCTGGAATCCCTCGCCGAGCCGGGAGGCATCTGCGTTTCCGGGAAATTCCACGACGAGGTTCGTCGCAAGCTCGACCTGGGTTTTGTAAGTTCGGGACCCCAGGAGATGAAGAACATCGAGGAGCCGGTTCACACCTTCATGGTCGAAATCGGCAGTTCCTCAAAGGTGCTTGAAGCCTTCGCAGTACCAGCGCCCGCAGAGCCGACACCACAAGCCGCCCCGGAACCGCCTGCCACCGCTGAGGCCAAGGTTCCTGCCATCGCAGTTCTGCCCTTCACGAACATGGGCGGCGATCCTGAGCAGGAGTACTTCGCGGACGGCATCACCGAGGATATCATCACCAACCTCTCGCTCTGGCGCACCTTCCCGGTCATCTCGCGCAACTCCAGCTTCACCTACAGGGGTCAGTCGCACAACCTCAAGCAGGTCACACAGGAACTAGGCGCTCGCTACATCGTCGAGGGCAGTGTGCGAAAGGGCGGCAACCGTGTACGCATCACCGCGCAGCTCATTGACGCTGAAGAGGACCACCACCTCTGGTCAGAGAAGTGGGACCGTACGCTGGAGGACATCTTTGATGTGCAAGATGAAGTCTCTGAGGCTATTGCACGGAGGGTGGCCCCCTCCGTGACTGGTCACGAGCAGATCCGTCTGACCCGCAAGCGTCCGGAAAACCTCAGTGCGTGGGAGGTCTACCTGCAAGGGCTGCGCTGCTACCACGAACGTCAGCACACGGACCACGAAGACCCTGGACTTTCGCAGGCTCGTCAACACTTTGAGCGGGCGGTTGAAATGGAACCCTCCCATTCGGATGCCCATGCTTACCTTGGACTGACCAGCATGTTTGAGCTGATACAGCGCATCACGAAGGATCCTGAAAAAACGCTCGACGAGATTATGGCACATGGTCGCAAGGCTGAGAGCCTGAACCCGGAAAACCCGCTGGCTTTGATGAGCATTGCTGCGGCCTACTTCTTTCGCGGAGACCATCCCACCGCACTGGACTATGCCCAGCGTGCCGTACAGTTTAACCCCAGCAATGCATTCAGTTTCTTTTGGTTGTCGTTAGCCCAACTACACTCCGGGGATTTTCAACAAGGGGAAGAGTCCATTCTCAAGGGGATTGAACTCAGTCCAGCTGACCCGAATATGAACCACTTTAATGCGACACATTACTTTGCCTTGTTAGGACAGGGGAGGTATGAAGAGGCGCTGGTGGCGATTGACAAGGCATTGCGTCAGCATAAAGCAGGGCTGATGCTCGGGTTTCGGGCGGCGGTGCTGGGACACTTGGAACGTGGTCCGGAGGCCAAGACAGCATTGGACCGCTACCTCGCCCTGCGTCCCAACCTCAAAACCCGTGACGACTACCGCCGCATCTTTGTACCCAACTCTGCACTGGCGGATCCCATCATTGAAGGGCTGGTCAAGGCGGGTTGGGAAACTGATGAATGACATCCGGAACGATGAAAAAGTATTGATAATCTGAAATTATTCAAGTATTCTCGACCCGACGAATCTTTTTCGAGTCAACCAGAACATCAAGGCTGCTGGCTAAATACAAGTGAACCAAAAGAATTGAACCGAAGCCAAAGGTCATCTCTTGGCTTGGTGTCCAAATCAATCATCAAGGAGATACATTATGAGCAACAAAGAGTTATACAAGGGATCCTGCTTTTGCGGGGCAGTTGAGTTCACTGTTTCCGGTGAGCCTGCAGGTATGGGTTATTGTCATTGTGACTCCTGCCGACACTGGTCGGCTGGCCCCGTCAATGCTTTCACCCTGTGGAGTCCAGAAGCCGTAAAGATCACTCAGGGGGCTGACAACATTGGAACGTACAATAAAACCCCACAAAGTTCGCGCAAATGGTGCAAAACCTGCGGGGGGCATCTGCTTACCGAACACCCAGAAATGGGCCTGATAGATGTCTATGCAGCCGTTCTCCCCCAACTCCCTTTTCAACCAGGAGTCCATGTCAATTATCAAGAGAGTGTGCTGCATGTCAGGGACGGACTGCCCAAAATGAAGGATATGCCGGAGGAAATGGGCGGTTCTGGAGATACCTTGGCTGAGTAAACAACCACTAAGGGTTAGAAATAAGTTGACTCTGCCTTGATTATGACAAGAAGATTGGCAAGAAGCAGCCCATCGCCTGGGCCGCCAAAATCGCCAGTCTTGAAGCATTGAACCAATCTAAAGAGAAGGAGGCTGAACTCAAGAAATATGCAGAAACCTATCCCGAAATTACCCTAGGGGAGAAAATCGACAAGTTGCGCTTTTAGGACGTCAGTGCAAAACAAACCCTGAAGGATTTGGTCGCGTGACCGAATCCCATCACTAAACCCTTTTTGGAAAGGACTGAACATGGATACGCAGATGCTGAGAATCGGAGCAGATTTTCCGAAAATCTCATTGACAGACATTGAGAATAAAACAATCACCATTCCAGATGATATCAAGACAAAGTTTTGTATCTTGCTTTTTTTCAGGGGTGCGTGGTGACCCAAATGCACCCTTCAGTTAGAAGGGTACAGAAGGCATAGTGTTCTTTTTGAGCGATTAGGAGCTTCAATTGTTGCCGCAAACGTGGACAGTCTCGAGGACACAAAACTTGCTGCAGAAGGCAAATGCTTTCCAAATCGTGGAAAAGCAATGCCGTTTACATTTTGTTACGGGGTTAGCCCTGAAATTGCCGAGACCCTTGGCGCATACTGGTACTATCATGCAGAGGGGAAAGACAAATACTATATCCTGGGAGAAGACAAAGATTATATGCAACCGGCTGAATTTGTAATTGATTGCAACATAAAAAAAGTGATTCATTGCACATACAGCGACGGTGGAATGGGCCGCATAGATGCAGGAGATGTCGTCGGTTTTTTAAGTGGAATTGAAGATAAGAGAGATGAAGTTCCTCATGTATGGTCATGGTAAAAAAATAAGATTCTTAATTTGATAGTTGATAAGGTAGGGAGCAATAATTCAGACTTGAGTGCGTTTACATTGCATACAAGACATATATCTTCGCAAAAAGCAGGAGTACTATTAAAGTATCAATATGCTTGCAGGAATTTGAATTTGATGCTTCACCATGAATTTAGGAACAACCGCAAATCGTTCTGTGTGTAATTTGAAATGAGACAAAAATACCAACTTGTCTGATAAATATGAAAAAAACTACCCCCAGACGAAAACTAGCGGCGATTCTTGCCGCCGATATCGTCGGCTTCAGCAAGAAAATGGGCGAGAATGAGGATCGAACACTACACAACCTCAAGGCCTGCCGTGCTATCACCGACGAGTCCATCGTGACCTACCACGGACGTGTCTTCGGCAGTGCCGGAGACTCCGTGATCGCAGAGTTCGCAAGCCCAGTGGATGCGATCGTGGCGGCGGTAGAGTTTCAGAGAAACCTGCGGGACCGCAACAATGAGGTGGCCCAGGAGGACCAGATGCAGTTCCGCGTAGGGTTGAATCTTGGGGACGTGATCGTGGAGGACGACAACCTCTATGGTGACGGGGTGAACGTCGCAGCACGACTGGAGCCTCTCGCCGAGCCGGGAGGCATCTGCGTTTCAGGGAAGTTTCACGACGAGGTTCGCCGCAAGCTTGACCTTGGGTTTGTAAGTACGGGACCTCAGGAGATGAAGAACATTGAGGAGCCGATTCACACCTTCATGGTCGAGATCGGCAGTTCCTCAAAGGTACTTGAAGCCTTCGCAGTATCAGCGTCCGCAGAGTCGACTCCGCAAGCCACGCCAGCCCCTGTCGCCACCAAGGCCACGGTTCCCGCTATTGCCGTGCTGCCCTTCACGAACATGGGCGGCGATCCTGAGCAGGAGTACTTCGCGGACGGTATCTCCGAGGATATCATCACCAACCTCTCGCTCTGGCGTACTTTTCCGGTGATCTCACGTAACTCCAGCTTCACCTACCGGGGTCAGTCGCATAATCTCAAGCAGGTCGCTCAGGATTTAGGCGCCCGCTACATCGTGGAGGGCAGTGTACGCAAGGGCGGCAACCGTGTGCGAATCACTGCACAGCTCATTGACACCGATGAAGATCATCACCTCTGGTCAGAGAAGTGGGATCGCACTCTGGAGGACATCTTTGATGTGCAAGATGAGGTCTCCGAGGCGATTGCACGCAGGGTGGCCCCTTCGGTGACGGGGCACGAGCAGAAACGGCTAACCCGCAAGCGCCCAGAAAATCTCAGCGCGTGGGAGGAGTACCTGCAAGGGCTGCGATGTTATTACGAACGCCAGCGCACCGACTACGAAGACCCCGGACTCGCACAGGCACGCCACCACTTTGAAAATGCTATAGAGTTGGACCCAACCCTCTCAGATGCACATGCCTATCTTGCCATTTTTGGTGCTTCCCATTTAGTACAACGCATCTCAAAAGACCCGAAAAAGACGCTGGATGAGATGCTATTTCACGGCCGAAAGGCAGAAGCATTAAATCCAGAGAACCCTCTGGCTTTGTTGAGCATTGCTACGGCCTACTTCTTTCAGGGAGTCCATCCCACAGCATTGGATCATGCCCAGCGTGCGGTGCAGTTCAATCCCAGTTTCGCTATGAGTCATTTTTGGCTGGGGTTGGCTGAAGTCCATTCCGGAGAGTATCAACAAGGTGAAAGCTCCATCCTCAAGGCATTTGAACTCAGCCCGGCTGATCCGGATTTGATGCACTTTCATGGGGTTCTTTACTTTGCCTGCCTTGGGCAGGGGAGGTATGAAGAGGCGCTGGCGGCGATTGACAAGGCGTTGATTCGACATCCAGACGTAGGACATCACTTGGGCTTTCGTGCAGCAGTGCTGGGTCACTTGGAACGTGATCCGGAGGCCAAGGCGGCACTGGACCGCTACCTTACTCTGCGTCCCGACCTCAAGGTCCGTGACGACTACCGTCGCATCTTCGTCCCCAACTCTGCACTGGCGGATCCCATCATCGAAGGTCTGGTCAAGGCGGGCTGGGAGCCGGAGGGGTGATTCCAAAAAACAACTGGTCCCCAGCTCTAATCATTTCTCGCTGTAGTTTTGAGCTCCTGCAAACAATCCAGCGATACCGGGGTTGTTCGTTTCGGATGGGTCCGGCAGTTCTGCATCCATGTCGTACTGGATCACAGGCTTGGACATCGCCTCGCGACATCGTTTAGCAGCCTCCACGCCCGAAAAATCACCTTCGGGCATCTCGCCGTTCACATCGGTGAACTCATATTTCACAGCAAGTTCTGCTGTCTGGACGACCTTCCCGCTCATTCGCGCCTGATCCTCGTTCGTGGCTTTGTTGAGGAGCGCCGAAACGGCCCGCCCCGTAAACACAGGGGTCTCTCCGCCAGGGAAAGCTGTAACCTCCGTGACACCGGCTCCGGGGTACAACGTCACAGCATGCACATTGTACGGTTTCAGCTCTGCCGCCATGTCAGTCGTAAGACGGTCAAGTCCTGCCTTTCCGACGCCATACCCAACGTCGAATAAATATTGAACTCCCCCAGAGCTCGAAACCTGCACCATCAACCCGGCTTTGTTCTTGACCATCAGCGGAGCGACAAGGGCGCTCATCACATGGGCACTGCGGAGGCCGATGTTGTGCGAAGCATCAAACACAGAGAGGGGCCTTTCCCAGAAAGGCTTTCCAAAGTGAGGGGTCATGGCAATCAGTCCGGCAAACGCGCTGTTCACCAACAGGTCCACCTGATTCTCTTCCGACTTCACCTGCTCCACAAAGTCTTGCACCGCGGCATCATCACTCTGATCCAGCGTGCAAACCTTCACAACGCCGCCTTTGGTTCCAGTAGCCGCCTCTTCTGCAAGAGCTTTCAGTGCCTCTTCATTCCGTGCAGTCGCGTAAACCGTGCAGCCTTCTTCTTGCGCAAGCACCAGAGCAATTCCACGCCCAAGCCCGCGAGAAGCTCCTGTGACAATGCAAACTTTATTGTTTTTCATATAACCTTTTTTATGTGAATGGGTTAAGTAATTAATAAACTCCGGCACGCAGAATGTAGTAGATCTGGACAATACCGATTGGACGATTTTCCTGGTCCGCAACAACGAGACAAGTGATGGAGTGTGTTTCCATTACATGCAAAGCTTTTGCTGCAAGTTCTTCCGGAGAAATCGTTTTGGGATCTGGATGAGCAAATTCAAGCAGGGGTTTGTCAAGAAAAGACTGCTCATCATCAAGCAGCCGCATTAAATCTCCTGTAGTAAAAACGCCACTTATTTTTTCATCCCGGTTTACAGCAACTACTATCCCAAGGTTTTTTCTGGAAAGAACATTCAGTGCGTAACGCATTGGCATATTCTCAGGCACTACAGGCAATGGTTCCCCTGACACCATCACATCCTCAATCTTGATGGTCAATTTACGACCGAGACTACCACCAGGATGAAACAAGGCAAAATCATCTTCACTAAACTGACGCTGCTCAAGTAAACACATGGCAAGTGCGTCACCCAAAGCCAGTGTTGCTGTACTGCTAGCTGTGGGAGTCAGTCCCAGCGGACAAGCTTCCTTTTCAACAGAAATGCTCAAATGAACTGTAGCCGCCTGTGCCAGAGTTGAATCACCTTTTCCGGTCATTGCAATCAGCGGGACTCCAATTGCTTGAATATGACCAATCATCTGCAGAACTTCATTGGTCTCACCGCTGTATGAGAAAGCAATTACTACATCCTGTTTGGTAATTATTCCCAAGTCACCGTGAGTACTTTCTCCTGCATGTAAAAAAAGTGCTGGCGTTCCAGTACTGGTGAGAGTGGCTGCTATTTTTTGGGCAATCAAACCACTTTTTCCCATTCCGGCCAGGATAATTTTTCCCTGACAGGCATAAAGTAGATTGACTGCTTCCTCAAATTCAGGACCCAGACGCTCAATCAGTCCCTCAAGTCCTGCAATTTCAATTTTCAGCGTTTCGCGGGCACGCACCAACAAAGGTGACATTTTTGTCATCCGTATAAAATCCCCTGTTTTGTGAAATGCCTCATCGTCGCAGAGTCCCTTAAATCACCCGCTTTGAGAATTACAGCATCAGTATTATGCTTTCCTTTTTTACTTGGCAAAGAACCTCCTACCGCAAGCCGATATGGAGGAATAACAGGTAACAGGAACTTTGTGTCACCGACTACACATTCTAAAGGAGGCACAAAATCACCGGTATCTTCATCATATATTTTCTTTCCGGATGCCATTATTACACCGCTGGCGATTACCGAACCTTCTCCTATAATTCCGGTTACTTCACACATCGCGCCGATCTTGACATGATCTTCGACGATGGAAGCCAACCTGCCTGCCGGTTCTAGAATTCCTTCAATTCCGGAACCTGCGCCAAACTTCACATTTTTACCAATTTGAGCACAAGACGCTACCCGCGCACCTCCGTCTATCATACAGCCCTCGCCTGCAATATAAGCTCCGATGTTGACAAATGCGAGATTCATGACAACTGTTTTTGGGCCAATGTAGGCACCTGTCCGTACCATACATCCCGGAGCATAACGCACACCACCCTGCTCAAAATCTTCTTCAGTGAAGTTTGCGGTTTTCAGCGGAATCTTGTCCCAGTATTTTCCTTCCATTCTTTCGTTGCCGTGTGTACCAAAATAATTTAAAACACCGTCAATCGTATATGGTTGAGGTTCCCAGACACCTTTTACTTTTTCTGCAGCCCGAACCTTACCCTGATTTAACAAATCAATGAAAACCTCGCATTCTGAGGCAGATGCTTTTTGTCCCTCAAGATTTGTCAACAGATCACTAAATGAACTTTCCACAATTTCAATCCGCAGCGACTGCCTTTTTTTAAGGCCCAGCAGCAATTCGAGTTTCTTGTGTTTTCCGGGATTTTTCTGCGCATCTTCTACATGTTCTCCAAAGAGCCTCAATCCTTCTTTGGCCGCTTCCTGGTTAATTCCACCTTTTTTATCTGCAATATGCTGGAACACCTGGATCGAGCCTTGCCGTCCGGGAATATTAGGAATGACGGAAACGAGATCATTACGTTCATTGTAGAGACGCAGCAACACGGTTTTTTTCGTGCTTGGAATAGATTTAAGATTTTCTGCAAATGTTTTCATTGGATATGATTAGTAATAGATATTTCTTATACTGGGAGGTGTTAACTGATGATTTAAATAATTCCCCTTAATATGTTTCTACAAACAATTAATAACGAATATTTTAACAGCAATAGTAGAGCAATAGTCCTTATTTGTCTACATTTTTAGGAAAAATATTGGCACTATGTGCTTTTCTAAGTTGGCAATCATTCTCTGTCCTTAAAAAACAATTAGCCACTATAAATATGCCTATAAGAAGCGTATTCTTAAGTTGAGTTAGAAATTAAGAATTCCCTAAGAGGTTTTATTTCTTAAGTGATTTCTTCAGACAATAGGTATTCTTCTCTGTAGTTTTCTATTTTTTCCAACAGTCTCCTCCTCTGCTCTTTTGATGGATTAAAACTACTTGATAGGTGGGGAGAGGCTATTTTTCGATCAAAATAAAAACCGCCTGACTTAAGATTTTCTTCAGTTAATAAAAGCCAAAGAATTGTATCTGCACCTTCTTCCAAGTCACGAAGTCTATTTTTCATCATACTAAAGAACATTGGTAGTGAGTCTTTTAGACCGTTAGTAGCAACCCATCCTGGATGCATATTTATAATCTGGAAATTCTTCCATCTATCTTGCTTACTAATTTCTTCGACAAGTGTAATCTGCCCCCTCTTTACATTGGCATAGGTAGTAACTTTATCATATTCTTTATTGAGTAACAAAGAATCTACATCAAGTTTTTTTAAGTACTACAGAATATTCTCATAACATTCTCGTGAGTTTTATTTGATATAGAGCTAATTAATTAAAACTCCACCATAATAATATCAAGTAAGTTACAAAAAACTGAATCGGAGAAACTTCACGTTTACTTGAATTATGGTTTGAAGGGTTTTCTGTTATTAATTAATGGTTTTGATTTATAACAATAAAACTATTGACCAAAAGTTCCCCAGGGATAATCGAAAATGACAATGGTTGAACCCCCCTCTTTGCCAGTTGCATAATCTAAACGATATACAAACCCCGAACCAGTCACCAGTCTTGTTCCTATACCAGCAGAGGTCCTTTTTTCATTCCAGAGGTCACTTTCGCTATCTGCCACAGTTCCTTCTTCATAGAAAAATGCCACCTGAAATCCTGTTCTGATATCCTTGATGAAATACCAGTCGAAGGCAGTTTTTTCATCAGACAAATTCCAACGGAATTCTATACCTCGGGACTCCACCTGAGCACCACTAAAACGTCCTCCAACATAAGACCTCAATCTCTCTGTTCCACCTAAACTACCTGCAGAACCGTACTGATTTGTTGCCTGTCGGTTCTTCGCCAGTACTTCTATAGTTGCGGTATCACAGTTTGAAAAGCAGGTTGCAGTTTCTCTGGCAATCAGATAATCCAAGTCAGTGTTTCCCTGTCTGCGAACAGTTGCTCCAGAACGGTACCAATTGAGAGCAATAGTACTATAACTTAAAACTGGTACATAACCTGTAATATTATAGTTCTCGACATAATAATCTGGGGATTCAGAAGTGCTTGCGGGTGAATCAGAATTTGTATAGATAAGCTTCAAACCTTTTTGCGGATCAGTACGGTCATCTGTCCAATCTATCTGAAACCCATTGCTCCTGGAATCTCCTTCAAAACTTTGATTAGCTTCGTAAATAAGATCTCCGTCTTTATCTCGTACTGCTGAAAGAGTGGACTTGTTGTTTGTTCCGAATGTGAAAACATCTAACATTCGATCGAAAAAAGTTAACGTTAAGCGAGTAAACTTAAAGCGGGTATCTGATAGCTCACTTATGACATAATCATCAGGATCAGAACTCATCCTCCTGTCCCTATATGATCTAAACGACCCCTTATCAAAGTTTCCTTGACCAATGTCAAGAAGAAGAAATTTAGGAATAACAGGTACATCTGTAGCTAGAACAATTCCACCTCCAATATCACCGGTAATGAGAATAGCGAAAAGATCAAGAGTAGTTTCTGTACTTCCAAATGGAACATTATTAAATCCGCCAAGAAAACCAAGTCCCATTCCTGCTCCGGGTATTACATAGGGTAATGGTAAAGTTAAGTAGCCAAATTCTGTGGAAAATTGCTCTGTCCTTCTTTCAATCGCAGAAACACTTGAGTGAATTAAAAACAAAAAGGAAATTAGAAATAATGTCTTTTTAAGCATTTTGGAGTTGCGCGATAAAGTTACAATATATAATTGTTGAATTAGGTTCTGATTTAGAAACATGAATTTGTAAAAAGTTTGAGGAAAACACTTTTTTATTAAATAAGCTTATCTTGAAGTGTTTTAGCTTTGCAATAGTTTATAATATTATATAACAATGAACTGAAACTGCACGAGATGTATGTTTTCTAATAATCCCTTGCATTACTTTGTAAAATTAAATTGTGAAACACTAATTTTTCTTGCCTCAAAACCACCTTGGCAATACTTCAGGTAAAATTTCCATGTCCTTATGAATTTATCGTCAAAACCTAAGCCTTTAACTTTATCTAATACACGTGTGAAATTCTCTTCCCACCTCTTTAAAGTAAGCC
>CAJWQP010000068.1 GCA_913045445.1 uncultured Nitrospina sp.
ATAAGTTGATTTGGGTTAACCTTGCGAAGCTATGTTTCTGGACGGTGTTTCAGGAGGGGGCTCGATAGGGGTATCGGATGTCTCGTTGTTTTGGCTTTTGGCAAATAACTCGACCCAGGCTTCCTGTAATGGAACAAGTACGCTGAGTATGGTTTCAAGAACTTTTCGATCCGATTTGATATTTGCCAGAGTCAGTTGATGGAGTATGAACTGATACAACGTCTCCAGTTTATGGGAGACCTCACCGCCCTTTTGTAAATCGAGGGCCAGCGACAACTCATTTATAATGTCATGGGTTTTATTGATATACGTTCCTTTTTTTGCAAGGTCGTTGTTATCGATTCCCTCGCTAGCTTCTGTTCCTCAATCTGTTTTTTGGCCTCGACCAGGTCCATCGGACGAGCTTCCAGCGAAACCATCTTAGTGATGATGTCCTGAGTGTCTAGGTTGGAGTTGATGCTGAATACTGCGTTTGTTGCCATCAGACGAGGTCTCTAGAGGGAATTTGGGCCGCTTGCTCTCTTCATGGCTTTATCGGCTTCTAAATGACCAAACTTTAATTGATTTAAAGGGCTTCGAGCCTGATTCGCCAGCGTTAAATCAAGGCCGGGAAGAGTTTTTGTTCTTATTGCATAACTCGTTATACTATAAAAAGTTATTATGTTTTCTCTTGATTTGATTATGAGGGATGATAGAGTACGAGAAAAACTATTTTAATGCTGATTGAGGCCTATATGCCAGACCAGCTTGACCTGTTCGCAGAGCCCGAAGAATCGGAAAAAATAGACATCAAAGTCGTCTCGCCAGACTCGAAGGCGCCTCGCGTACTCTATTTCGATTTGGAGACTCAAAAAAGTGCCGCTGACGTTGGTGGCTGGGGAAACACCCATCTCATGAAACTGGCAGTCGGGGTGGTGTGGGATAGCCTGGAACAAAAACACTTCAGCTATCTGGAAAATGAGGCCGATCGGTTAGTGGCTAAACTTCGGATGGCCGACCTTGTGGTAGGGTTTAATGTAATTGGATTCGATTATCCGGTCCTCCAGCCCTATGCCAGGGATTTCGACCTTCAGGAGATCACCACTTTTGATATGCTGGTCGATGTGAAGAGACTGCTCAATCATCGGCTCAGTCTGGATCACTTGGCACAAAATACCCTCAACGCGGAAAAAAGCGCCGATGGACTGGTCTCGTTGCAGTGGTACAAGGAAGGCAAGATAGACAAGATAGTCGCGTACTGCAAACAGGATGTAGAAATTACCCGCGACTTGTTCCTCTACGGAGAGTCGAATGGTCACGTCATCTACAAAACCCGCTCGGGAACCGTCAAAGAACTGAAAGTCGACTGGAAATCCGCTGATTTGGTTTAGTAAAAATTCCCCTTAAATAGACCTTTGCACAACCAGAGATTCTTCGTCACCTTGTTCTTCAGGCGGTGTCACGCTGGTTTATGCGCTGACGGACTTCAAAAGTTTTTCGATGATGTCGTTAGTGGTGATGTTTTCGGCTTCGGCTTTGAAGTTGAGGATCAACCGATGTTCCAGCACTTGTCGCGCTACGCTCTGAACGTCTTCGATGGTGGCGGTCACTCGATTATCCATCAGAGTTCTTGCTTTGGCCCCCAGTATCAGATATTGCGATGCGCGTGGTCCCGCTCCCCATTCGACCCACTCGTTGATGAAGTCGGGTGTCGCGCCGTTTTTACCCGGTCGCGAACTCTGCACCAGCCGCACGGCGTATTCCGCTACATGTTCAGACACGGGAACGCTGGGCACCAGTTTCTGCAATTCCTGCACCTGTTCAGCATGTAACACGACATCCAGTTCCTGATCAATTCCCGATGTGGTTGTCATGGCAATATCCACCTCCTGTTGCATGGTGGGATAGGTCACGTTGATGATGAACATGAAACGGTCGAGCTGTGCTTCCGGAAGGGGGTAGGTGCCTTCGTGCTCAATTGGATTCTGTGTCGCGAAAACAAGGAAGGGTTGGTCTAGCTCATAAGTGTTTCCGCCAACCGTCACCTGCTGTTCCTGCATCGCTTGAAGCAGGGCGGCTTGCGTTTTTGGCGGGGTTCGGTTTATTTCATCGGCCAGTATGATATTGGAGAAAATGGGACCCTTGATGAAACGAAACTCTCTTTTGTTGGTCGTGTGGTCTTCATAAAGTATATCCGTTCCGGTGATGTCCGAGGGCATCAGGTCGGGTGTGAACTGGATTCTGCTGAAATTGAGGTTGAGCGCCCTGGCCAGTGTGCTCACCAGCAGGGTCTTCGCCAGACCGGGGACGCCGACGAAAAGACAGTGTCCCTTACAGAAAAGTGCGATCAGCAGGTTTTCGATCACTTCGTCCTGCCCCACAATCACCTTGCGGATCTCAGTGACGATGCGGTTCTTTGTGTCCACCAACTCTTTAGCCAATTCCAGTTTGTCAGTCATCATCAACAGCTCTATTGAAAGGTGATTGTTATCAATCTATATATCCAAACAGTTCTGCTTGCAATTCTTTTTCTTCGGTGAGGCCCAGCTTCTCATAAACAGCCATCAGTCTGATGTGTGCGAATGGGTTGAATGGATTAACCCGAACGGCTCTTTCATAGTAGTCGCGTGACCTTTTCATGTCGCCTGTTGAAAAATACAGTTCTCCCATACTCGCGAGGGTGGTGTGAAACATTGGATAATGACCCAGACTTTTTTGTAACAAGATTTCAGCTTTACCAAATTCCTTGATTATAAAATGAGTTTTGGCCAGTTTGTTATGCAGAATAGGTGAGAATGTTTCCGATTGATCCACCGCTCTCTGGTATTCAATGAGGGCCGCTTTAATAAAGTTTCTGGATTTTAAGATGTCCCCCAGGAAAGTCAGATCCTGACTCTTCCGGTTGCCGACCTCACGATATTCCTTGTCTGTTTCTTCTGATGATCGATCCGCCTTGAACCGGATGCCTGGTAATTTCAGGCCGGGAATGGTTTTTATATTTTTTTGATTCGCGAATTGCTTCCATTCATCCTGAAAGGTATCCAGACTTTTGCCCAGCAGGTCTGACAGGACTTCGTCGAAAGACTTTCCATTGGCCAGTTCATCAAGTAGGGCAGGGATAATTTCATCTCCCTCGGTTTGGGTGAGGTATTCGATCATGGTGGAAACTTCGGCATAAGCGAGTTGAACGTCTTCCGCCGTTTTTAGTTTTGCCAGTGAAGGCATCATTTGATCCAGAGATATCAAGTAGTCTTTTTTTAATCCACGCGCAAGTATTGTTCCCATAATCGGGGTCAGGTACTCATCACCATTTCTCCAGCGAGCCTCGTAAAATTTGGCGATCCCCTCATGCATCCATAACGGTAAATTGTTCTTGCTCTTCCGGGTGAGCAGGTAGTGCGTGTATTCATGGCTCAGGGTGTCCATCCAGTTGTAGCCGCGTACCAGAGAACCGGGTGAGATCATCATGATGCGGTTATATTTGCAGAGAGCGACGGTTCCCGAGGTATCGATATCCTGCAGGGTCAATGGCGAAATTTTGGAGAAGGGCTCCCGGCTGGGGTAAAACTCGACCAGAACCTTTTCTTCGGGATAATAGTTTAAAAGTTTGCCCAGCACTTCATAAGATTTTTCCAGAACTTCAGCCGCGTAATGAACCAGAATTTCATCGGGCCCCTGTTGAAAACGGTAAATAAAGTGCTCCGATTCCCTGGCGATAAATGATTTTGTGGCTTTATGCGTATCATGGACAAGTTGTTTGAAGTCGCGGACTTCACTATGGTTTTCGCCTACCTGCTTGAGGATTTTGACGGCGTACTCATAATTTCCTTTTAAAAACTCGACACGTGCTTTAAGAAAATGAACATCTCCCGATTCGGGAAATTTTTTGATAAGAGTATCAATGAAGGTATCGGCCTGTTCAATGTTCCAGTCATCAATCAGTTTGTGCCCTGCGAATACTCCTTCGGGTGGAACATTGACGGGTGTCGCTGTGGCCTGCAGGGCAAGGGTGAACCACAGCATCAGACAAACGCTCGGAATTTTGAAGGCTCGTGTCATTTAACCAGATCCCGGTAATATTCCATGACCATGCGTTGGTAATCCTTAGGTGTCTGTTTTTTCATAGCGTTGAGAATTTCTTCACGGAATTCTTTTGGCGCTTGGTACTGATCCTCAGAAGGCAGTAGGACTTGCTCCTTGCGCATTCGCGCTGAGCCACCGCGTCGGGAGTCGGGATTGCTTCCGGTGCCCAGTTTGCGGGATACCTGCTTTTGAACTTTCCCAGCCTTGCCCTGGGAGTCTTTCATTTGCTGCAACATGTCGCGGGTATCGTTCAATCCCTGAAGCGCAAGATTTTCAGATTCAATACTCTCATTGATATTTTGTTGTCGCAGATTTTTTTCCGCCCGTTCCATGTGACGGCCTGTTCTTCCCATTCCACGTTGGAGTTCAGGTGGAATCATAGGGTTTTCCTTGTTCAATTGCTCGAACTGCTGCGATAGCGCCTCAGTTTGCTCACGCATCTGGCTTTCCTGTTTCGCCAATTGTTCCAATTTCTGCTTTTGTTTTCTGGAAATGGATGAGTCGAAGTTTTTTCTGATTGAACGTATCATTGACCCGAGTTTTTTGGCTATTTCATTGTTATGCCGTGTCGCCTGCTTTAGATCCTCATCTATCTTGCCTGAAAGGTTTTCGCGCAGGTTGGGTGTGGTTCGCATATTGTTTTGCCATCTCAAGACATCGGGATAAGTTTTCTTGAACAGGTTGGCAAATTCTGTGAGGTCCTTCAAGTGAGCCAGTTCATTCAGCGAATCGTACTTTTCAAGTAGCTGAGGCAGTGCTTCTTTGAATCGCTGGAACTCGTTCACCCGCAGGGAATCTTTTTCCTGCATTATTCTGGCCTGCTCCCTGCGTGCTTTGTTGAGTTTGTTGAAATGCTGGTCCTGTTCCTGCGACCGATTGGCGTCTACCGTGGCCTGGCTCAGTTCGCGTACTTTTCGGTTCAGGCGCGTTTCTTCGTCCATAAGCTTGTGCAGTTGTTTCATGACCTCATGTTCTTCCAGGTACTTATCATCTTCCTTAAACAATTCACGAATGGCATTCACATCTCGCAGAAGGTCCTCGAACAATTCATTCAGTTCGTTCTTAAACTGCTTTGCCTGCTGTTGTCTCAGCGCGTGATTTATTTTAGTGGTTTCTTCAACGAGTTTTTGTTGCCCGTCTTTTAACTGGTCCAGTTTTTTGATGGAGTTATTCAGTACTTCCATTATTTCAGGGTCAATGAAATTGTCTGCTTCTGAGTCGGCACGGTTGAGCTGGTTGGCCAGCAGCTGCATGTCTTCCGCCATTTTCTTTAACTCTTCCAGCGCTTCCTCCAGTTTGCCCCGGTTGACCAGGTCCTGCATTTTTTCCAGCGATGCCGAAAACTTTTCCATGTTTAAACGTTTGAACGCGTTTGGATTCAAAAATTCATCCGGCATGGACTGTGTCTGGCGGGACAACTGATCCATTATTTTTTGCAGGGTTTCGCGAATTTTGCTTATTTTGTTTTTCAGTTCGTTAGTACCTGGGGGCGATTTTTTGTCTTTCAGTTTTTCAAATTCCTCACGCAGTGTTTGCGTCAGTTCGTTGAGCTCTTCCTCCAAGCCCATCATTCGAGCCAGTTTTTGTTTGTTGGTCATTTTAATAAGGAACAGGATATCGTTTTCAAGATGCCCAATCATCTGGTTATTAATGGAAGTGTAGGTCGAGGGAGCTTCCAATTTTGCGCGGGTGGGTTTAAAGAGTTTTTCCTGAAGGTCGTTGAGAACATCTATCTGGTTTTGTCGTATATTACTCAGTCCGCTGGTAACATTTTTAAGGAGGTTAAGGTAGGGTTGCGGGAACTGATCGATTGTTTTCCCGCGGTCGTGGATTCGTTGCGCGAGAGTCACTATTTCGATCAGCTCATCAGCGCTGGTGGTGAACAATTGTTTCCAGCCTGTCAGGTTGTCCGGCTGGTCTTTCAAAGATGCTCCCTTAACCAGACCCGTCGCCAGAAGAGCGATCATTTTTTCGGTCAGTTCCTCCTGCATGGCGATGAGGTTTTCCATCTCTTCTGCGGAATCAAATATGGTGAAGCTGTAGGCTTCCGATTGGCCTGTGTTAGGACCCAGGACGTTGTCGTTGTCTTTAATTTCCAGATAATATTGAACCTCATCGCCCGGCCCTACATCCATTTGCGCGAGGGTCCATGTGTGACTGTCTTTAGCACTCTTTTCTCCATGCTTGAATTTCTTTACCGGGAGCCGCTTTATTTTTCCGTTAATGAAAACGACCAGTTCGACAGACTTGATACCAAAATCGTCTTTTCCTTCATAAAATAATTGAACCTTGTCTGTGTTGAAATACACGGGCTTGGGGTTGGCCAGGAATAAAACGATACTTGGGGGGCGGTCTTTGCCAAGCGTTACCGGATATTTTTTAGCAATCAGGTGTTTGTTGCCCTGTGAGGTTTTCACGCGGAACTGGTAGAATCCTTTTTCCTTTACCAGCAGGCTTCCTTTCAGAGCGACTTCATTTTCCTTGTTCATGGCAAAGTTGTCTTTTCCGTTGAACACCAGATCGGCGCCAGCCACCGGCGCATTGGTCCTCGCCGAGATTTCGACTTCAGTCCCTGGCAAAACATGAATTTTCCCATCGGATGGTTTAACGGATTCCGTTTTCATCCCGGTATAGGACGGAAAATGAAGGGTCAGTTCCAGAGATTCAATAGAATAGTCAGTATCCGTTGCCTCAGAAATTACAGGGCCGGGCTCCGTGGGTTGCAATTGCGAAACCTGAGTCGGGCTCTTAGGATTTACCCAATGCTCATAGCCTTGTGTGAGAAATTCAGGAATAAACAGCGCGATAAGAATCAGAGAACTCAGGGTAGCGAGCAGATAGTTGCGGCCTCTGGTCCTGCCGCTTCTGTCTATCACAGATGATGGGTCGATTTTCGTTACAGCCGGGGCGGTGCGGCGGTGCAGTTCATGAATAAACTCCAAAGTGATTGGGCTGGCCTGTTTGGAACCTTCAAGGTGACGACCCAGCTGGCTGGAGTTTATCAGGGAATTATTTAAATCGGAGTAGGTGGACTCCGTAAGCAAAGCCGCGTCGTCTTGTGAAAAATACGCGAACAGGTTGCGAATGAAGAAATTAAAAACAATATAGGCCAGCCCCGCCAGAAAAATACCGATTGCGAGCCCGGTTCTTTCAACAGCAGGTGGGTAAACCCAGGCCATCAGACAGGCCAGCAGGTAACTGCCGAGAATATAAATCAGAAGGTTATAAGTTCCACTCAGGACCAGGGTTTGGGAACGTAAACGTCTTACCCGGTTCAGGAAACTTTCGATGTGGGCTTGTTGTTCCATGAAAATTTTGGGTATCGTGCTGAACCTGCAATGCGTCGCCCTGAGCTGGTGATATTTGGCATTTACTTCCTGCCTCGAAGGAGCATGTCGAAGGGTGCATGCTTCGACAGGCTAAGCACGACACAAGTCTGACGAAGGGAGACAATTAGTTTTTATTCTTTACTCCCACCCCCGGTTTCTGATTTTTTCTGTTTATAGAATCCTTCAAACAGTTCTAGCGGTAGCGGAAAAAATGTGGTTGTGTTCCGGTCCGTAGAGATATCCAGAATTGTTTGCAGAAACCTCAATTGCAGGGCTGGAGGATGATTTCCTATGGTATCCGCCGCCTCACCCAGTTTTTCCGCCGCCTCAAATTCACCCTGGGCGTTGATCACCTTGGCGCGTCGTTCCCTTTCCGCTTCCGCCTGTTTGGCGAGGGCACGTTGCATTTCCTGGGGCAGGTCAACATTTTTAACCTCTACGTTAGCGACTTTAACCCCCCACGGTTCAGTTTGTTCATCGATTACTTTTTGCAGGTGAGCGTTGATCTCATCGCGTTTGGATAACAAATCGTCCAACTGGCTTTGTCCGAGAACGCTCCGCAATGTGGTTTGTGCCAGTTGAGAGGTCGCGTAGAGGTAGTCCTCTACTTCGATGATAGCCTTTCTGGCATCCATTACCCGGAAATAAATGACCGCGTTGACCTTGACCGTTACGTTGTCCCTGGTGATGATGTCCTGAGGCGGCACGTCCATGACCACCGTTCGCAGGCTCACTTTGTCCATCTTTTGAATGCCGGGGATGACGATGATGAGTCCCGGACCCTTCACTTTCCAGAATCGGCCCAGTAAAAAGATGACACCGCGTTCATATTCTCTGAGGATATTAAACGCACTGAAGAGAAGCAGTCCCAGTATAATTAAAAAGACTATCGAAGTGTCCATGCTGGATCTCCTTTACGAATTTCTATACTATAAATGATAGCAGTTTTCTACAGCAATAGACAGGAAAGCCGTCAGGCGGTTTTGTGGGCACAATTATCGTGAGTTTATATGCTATGAAAAAGACCGGATTCATTTGTTTTTTTATATTGTTTGCATTTGTTTCTTTTGCCGGGGCGAAGGGGCAACCGCTTGTTCTCTCAACAAATACCCTGGTGACGGAGGATGGCAAAGTCCACATTCACCTGACCCTGCAAAATAGCGGGGGAACGCCTCTTTATGATGTGCAACCGATGATTCACTTTCATCACAGCATGGCGATGCTGTCCAAAATAGTTCAGCTTGCGCCGGGGCAGAGGATCACGCTGGAAAATACGGAGCATCCACCCGTCCTGAGGAGCGGACGCTACCCGCTCGTTGTCATGGCAAAATATCGGGCCGATAGTCGAGCTGAGGCGCTCACGCAGATTCATACGGGCTCATTTTATTTTCGCGAGCAGGTAGAGTCTGTTGTTAACGGAAAAATTAACGTGACCGTGAACGGTGAGGAATCCATGCTGGAAATTTTTCTCAAGAATAATTCCGCTTCGTTTAAAAATATCCGGTTGATGCTGTTACTGCCTCCCGATCTGATAACAGATGAATTGGGGCAGATGATGGCGCTCACCATTCGTGGCGGACAGGAAAAGAAAATTGCCGTATCCGTCAAGCGTAAGGAAGGGAGCGCCGCTACCATTTATCCCGTGCATCTTTTGGTGGAGTACGCCGAAATGTTGAATCATTACACCGGCGATATCAGTGGTGAGATCGACTTCCGATCTGTTCAGGAAAGAACAGCTATCGTTCCAGCCTTAAGCGCGATGCTTGCCCTGGTATGTTTTCTCCTCTTCCTTTCTTACCGGGAAAAAATAAAAAATTCCATCTGAACTGACGGGTGGGGAAATTGGACAATCCCACTCAGCACGGTATCGGTTATACTATTGCCATGATATATATTTTATTGCCAATATATAACGAGGAAACTCATATTCAGAGGCTCCTGGAAAACATCGAGAAACTGCTGGTAATATACTAGCAGGGGAGCTTTACGAAATTTTATTTTTAAGATGTCGGTGAATCACGCCGGCGAAAATAAACCAGCCAGACATGAAGCAGAGTCCACCCAGCGGAGTGATAGGGCCAAACAGGCGGGGTCCATCGAAGGTGAGTATGTATATACTGCCGGAAAACATGCAGATTCCCGCAGTGAGCAGGATACCGACTTTTCTGAGCGCTTTGGTTCCACCTTCCCCCAGTTGAAGGCAAACAACACCAACCAGAATCAGCGCGAGACCGTGGTAGCCCATGTAATCTGTTGCCGTATGAAAGGCACTCAGCTTTTTTGCGGTGAGAACATTTTTTAAGCCATGTGCTCCCATAGCACCCAGTATCACGCTGAGTCCGCTGAATATTGCTCCTAAGGAAATCCAGTTCATAAAATAAAGTTCCTGGTTTATTGTTCTTAGCGGATAAGAACATAAAGGATATTGCTTGATCGCGTCGGGCCTGGCCCGGTTAGCCCACTATATTATAACGCCGTTCCCGGTAGTCGACATCGAAGTCGTTTTTGGAAATATCTTCGCATTTTGATTCATCGACTCCATCCTGATGCGTCACGACAGTAGCTTGCACGTTTGGGATATATTTTTTTGACTCCTCAATGAAGTCTTTGACCTTTTCATAAATTCCATCACGCAAGCCGGGCAGGGGGCGAACTATTTCATCATAAGCTTCCGCCGTGTCAGCGTTAAGGCTGATCGATACCGAGTCGATCAATCCTTTCAGCTCGGGCAGAATGTTTCGTTTGTTGATGACATTACCGTGTCCGTTCGTATTTAAACGAACCTTTCCTCCCGCGGCTTTTATCTTTTTGGAAACTTCTTTGATGACATCGAGTCGCAAAGTCGGTTCGCCGTACCCGCAAAAAACGATCTCGTCATATTTCGTGCAGTCGTCGATGGATGCCCACACCTCATCTGCCGTGGGTTCGCGATCAAGTTGTAGGTTATAGCCTTGGACTACAGGGCGTGTCAGCCGGGTGCAGAACGAGCAATCGGCTGTGCATCGCGTTGTCAGGTTAAGGTAAAGCGAGTTCCTGATCTTGTAGGACACCGTTCCGGTTTCAACGTCCTTGCCGATACCAAATAATTCGAAGAAGTTGAGTGTGGTGGTGCGTTGCACATCATCAATCTTGAGTCCACGCACATCAGCGATCAACTGCGCAGTGTGACCGACGTATGCAGGTTCGTTGCGTTTGCCTCGTCTGGGTACCGGAGCAAGAAATGGGCAGTCCGTTTCAACAAATAAGCGATCCGCTGGAACCATTTTGGCAACTGTGCGAAGGTCATCCGATTTTTTAAACGTGACCGATCCGGAAAATGAAATGTAGAATCCCATTTCAAGCGCCCGGTTGGCCAGTTCCTGATTTCCTGAGAAGCAATGAAAAATTCCTGAACGCGCTGAAGGATTTTTGGGGTAGTAATCAGACAAGATATCGACAATCTCTTCATTGGCATCACGACTGTGCACGATGATGGGTTTATTCAACTCACATGCCAGTTCAGCTTGTTTACGGAAGTGTTCTTTTTGCAGATCCCGCGGAGAATAGTTTTTGTAGAAATCGAGGCCGATTTCCCCGAGAGCGATCATTTTGGGGTGAGTGAGCAGGCCCCTGAGGTGATCGTAGGTATTGTTGTCTATATTTTTTACATCGTGCGGATGCACACCCGCCGTGGCATATATAAAGTCATAACGTTCCGCCAGTTCCATTGAACGCAGACTGCTGTCGATGTCGCATCCAATATTGAGGATATACTCAACCCCGTTGTCCCGGGCGCGTTGAATGACCTCGGCGCGGTCTCCATCGTAGGCGTCCATATCGACGTGAGCGTGTGTGTCGATGATCATCTTACTCTGATTCCCTTGCCCGGTTCAGGGTCGAATCCAGCCAATACGATTTTACCATTATCGCTTGCGGCGAGGAGCATGCCCTGCGATTCTATTCCCATCAGCTTAGCCGGTTTGAGGTTGGCAACAAGGATGATGGTTCTGCCGACCAGTTGATCGGGGTCATAACTTTCCGCGATGCCCGCCACGACTTGTCGCACTTCCGTTCCTATATCCACTTTCAACTGGATCAGTTTTTTGGATTTTTTAACTTTTTCCGC
>CAJWQP010000069.1 GCA_913045445.1 uncultured Nitrospina sp.
GAAAGTTGAAAAACTTTTCATTCAAACCGGACCTCAGTCAGGGGACTCATTTCCAACAAAGTATCTGGAAAAAATTAACCGCCATACCTTTTGGTAAAACCCGAAGCTATCAATGGCTTGCCTCTGCAATAGGAAAACCTCAGGCCTGCCGTGCCGCGGGTAATGCAAATGGAAGGAATCCTGTCCCCGTGATCGTTCCATGCCACAGAGTGATCCGGCAAAACGGTGCCATGGGCGGGTATACCGGCGGAATTCATCTGAAAAAGTTCCTGCTCGACCTGGAAAAATAACCCCCATGCCGTTATTCAATACCGAAGCCATCGTTTTGCGGAGCATCAATCTGTCAGAAACCGATAAACTGGTGACTTTCCTATCTGCCCATTTTGGCAAAGTCAAGTGTGTCGCTAAAGCCGCCCGCAAAATGAAAAACAGGTTTGGGGCCGCACTGGAACCCATGTCTCATATCCGGCTTATATATTTTGGCAAAGAAAACCAGACCTTGTATCGCCTCAATCATTCAGATATTATTCATTCGTTTCAACCCATTCGTGATGATTTGCTAAAAGTCTATACGGGAATCTATTTTAATGAACTGATTGATACACTAATCCCGGAGGCCCATCCAGATCCAAAAGCTTACCAATTGTTACTGGAAAGTTTACTGGTGCTGGAATCAAGAGACAGTCTGGAAACTCTGAGCAGGCTCTTCGAGATGCGGCTGATGGTTCTTACTGGATACACGCCCCAACTCAGCCATTGCTCAATATGCAAGGGATTGCCGGGGACTGAAAGAATCGGATTCAGTTTTGAGCGCCGGGGAATCGTATGCGAACCCTGCTCATTCAAAGCTCAGCCGGAAATGCGTTTTCAGGCAGGAACTTTAAATTATTTAAAAAAACTCAAGACCATGGATATCAAACACGCCAGCCGATTAAAGTTTCCTAAATCCGCTGAACTGGAAATCGAACAACTAACTCACAGACTCATCCTTTCGTATACAGGACGCGAACTGAAGTCTTATCCATTCATAAAAAATATGGCTAAAATCATGGACACTAAATTATGAATACACGGATCATAAAAACAGATCAGGCTCCCGCGGCGATTGGCCCCTATTCCCAGGCGGTACGCATAGGCAACATGCTCTACACAGCAGGTCAGATAGCGCTGGACCCGCGATCGGGTGAATTTCTTTCCGGAGAGATTGAACAGGAAACAGAACGGACCCTCGAAAATATCTCAGCGATTCTTAAAGCTGATGAACTGAGCCTAAATAACGTAGTCAAGACAACTGTGTACCTCACAGACCTCAGTCATTTTGCTCGCATGAATCAAATCTACGAAAAATATTTTTCAGAAAACAAACCCGCACGAGCCTGCGTCCAGGTAGCCGCCCTGCCCAAAGGAGCCAAGGTGGAAATCGAAGCGATAGCTTTCGCCACCGCCTGAAATAGCTCTTTAATTAATCATGGCTAAAAAAAATATCAAAGGGCAGATTAATTTTTTCCGCTTTATGGCGGTGATAGGTGTAGTGGTCATAATATTCGTTGTGAATGAATTTTTTAACGCCGCCCCAGGATTACCCATAAGCACAGTTCATAACGGCCCACCACCCACCAAAGCCTGCCTCGGATGCCATGTCAAAGAAGCAGAAAACACCCCCATCATGCCGCACCGCCCCATGGACAACTGCATCTTCTGCCACAAACCTTCGGGTAAGAAATAAAGGCATAAATTATGTTAATGAGGAACCCGCATTAAGTTTTCAGCTCAAAATTTTTCATCAAGGTGACTGCAATTGGATTGGGAATTTTTCTGGGACTCGATACCAACCAAAAATCCTCCATCACCCCCCTCAGGGTTCCAATTTTAACCAGCTTGCCCTCACTAACGAGTTCTTTACCAGCAAACTCAGGCAAACAAACCAATCCCATGCTTTCGATTCCAAGCAATTTCTGAATACTGGTGTCTTGAGTTTCTATTAAAACATCAACCGAAATATTATTGATTTTAAAAAAATGATTCAAGTCGTGCCGAAGTTTGCTGTGCAGGGACGGCATAATAAAGGGCTGTTCATTGAGTGATTTTGGGAAATCACGTTTCAAGGATTCAAATTTTTTAGTTGCAAAAATTGAAATGGGAAACTTGGCTAAAAATCTGGAAAAATATTCCCTGCTCTCACCAACGGTGGGTGGAAAATTGGAAATAACCAAATCTATTCGATGAGCTTCAAGTTCTCTAAATAGATACTCGCCTTCCCCTTCAAGAACGGCAATCGTACATGGACATATTTTTTGCGCAGAATGAATCAGCATTTGCACAAAACTCTTAGGCACACTATCGAGAGCTCCAAATTGAATGTGAGGTCGTCTGGAAAAATTTCCATCTTTAACGACCTCCATGAGTTCATTGCCCAGTGTGAATATTTGATTTGCGTAATCCAACACAACCCTTCCCGTTTCTGTGAGATTAAGTCTTTTCCCCTCCCGACTGAACACACTCTGGTTAAGAGCGTCCTCCAGATTTTTAATTTGAGTGCTAATGGTGGGTTGCCCAATTCCCAACTTCTTGGAAGCGCCTGTGATACTACCCTCTTTAGCAGTAATCCAAAAATAATATAGATGATGATAGTTTAACCAATGCATGAGATTTCTGCCCTCATTAGTTTGATATTACATAATGATAACCACTGGATATTCGAGTATAAATAATTTAATAATTACTAGGAAGTCTATCAAATCGTTTGAATATGTAAAACTATCGGGTTGAACTTAATGGATGGGGAGGGGCTTTGGGCTCAGTCAAATATGCGTTAAGGCGGGCTTGCCTACAGGGTAGACGTTGAATCCGATGTCGAAGAGTTTTTCGTGGTCCAAGTGATTTCTTCCATCGAATATAAAGGCGGGTTTTGACATGCTGTCGTAAATCTTCTGATAATCCAGGTCCTTGTATTCGTCCCATTCGGTCAGGAGGGCTACGGCGTGAGCGCCTTTGGCGGCCTCGTAGGGAGCCTCGGTAAATTCGGCACCGCCATCTATTCCGGCAAGGTCTTTTCTTGCACTGGGTATCGCATGTGGATCGGTGATACTGATACGAGCTCGTTCTTCGAGCAATCGTTTGCAGATATAAATCGCTGGTGCATCCCGTGTATCCCCAGTATCCGGCTTGAAAGCAAATCCAAACACGGCGATTTTCTTATCGACCAGAGTACGAAACATGGCTTGGAGAATACGGTTCACGAACCGCTCCATCTGGTTATCATTTACCTCTATCACTGAATTCCAGAATTGCGCGATATCGTCCAGCTTGTAGTGCTCACATAAATAAACAAGGTTGAGAATATCTTTGCGAAAGCAGGAACCACCGAACCCGACACCCGCTTTGAGAAACTTGGCACCTATTCTGGAATCTCTTCCTACCGCATCGGCAACCTCAGTGACCTCGGCTTCTGTGGCCTCACAAACAGCGGCAATGCTATTGATAGAAGAGACACGCTGGGCCAGAAAGGCATTGGCAACCAGTTTGGACAATTCGCTACTCCACAATTTGGTAGTGATAATTTTTTCCCTGGGGACCCAGTTCTCGTAAACCTTCACCAATTCATCACGGGCGGTATCCCCTTCTGGCGTATCATGTGAACCAATCAAAATCCGGTCAGGATTTTCCATATCCTGAATAGCAGTACCTTCTGCCATGAATTCCGGATTGGACAATATGTCGAACCTGACAGAATTCTCTCCTGAGTGAAGGATGGCGGCCATTGTTTCTGCCGCGCGAACCGGCAGTGTGCTTTTTTCTATGACAATTTTTGGGGATGTGGAATTCTCTTTAATACGGCGGGCTGTCTGTTCTATAAACTGCAAATCTAAGGCTTTTCCAGCTCCTTTACCGAAAGTCTTCGTGGGGGTATTGACGGAAACAAAGATGATATCGCCATCCGCAATCTCGCCATCAATATCGGTGGAGAAAAACAGGTTTTTACCACGGACATTTTCAACCCTGTCTTGCAGACCCGGCTCGAAAATAGGCAAAGAGTCCGAATTCCAAGCGTCAATCCGCTCCTGGGAAATATCCACAACGGTGACTTTATAGTCGGGACACTTGTTCGCGATGACAGCCATAGTGGGCCCACCAACGTAACCAGCGCCGATACAAACTATCTTTTTAACAAACTGTTCTCTGCCCATCTAACCCTTAGCGTTAATTCTCTCAATGGCCTTAAATAAAAAAGGAGGTTCGGCCCCTTTTAATGGTCCGAACCTCCCAAGCTATAATATAAATAAAATCACTTTTGATAGTTGAATGATTTCTTCTTCTTGTTGTAAGGCTTGGTCCCTTTTTTGAACTTCAGCTTACCTTTTTTAATCTTGAAATCCTCAATAACCAGTGGAGTTTTCTCGGACTGGGAAACTTCCTTAGCCCGGTCCTCGGCTTTCTCCAGTTTCTGGTCCATGTTGTCCTCATTCCAGTAATCGGCAATCTTGTGGACCTTTTTCTTTCTTTCTTCAAAATTGAACTTATATTTATCATGAACCGAGGGCTTAAACGGTGTATTAGGATGGGTATGACACCGGGTACACACATTTGCGTAGTCCCAGCGCTGTCCATACTTCTCCGTATCCGATTTTTTGAAGTCACCCTTGGTGTTCTTCATAACCACGCGCATCTGGGCTCCACCTGCCACTGAGTGACACATTTCACAACCGACTTGCTCCTTATTAGGTTCTTCCGGATCAATCGTACTGCTTGTGTCTTTGCCCTTTTTATTCTTGGAACCTGCAGGTTTGAATCCACCTCTTTGCTTATATCCGGTGGTATGACATCTCAGGCATAACGGCGTCGTTGTGTAATCCTTTTCCGGGTCAAGATCCACCCGTTTTTTAGCTTCGGCGCGTTCGCCGGGCTTGAGGAGATTGAAGGTGCCGCCATGCGGAGACTTCACCCAGGCTTGATAATAGGCATCGTGGCAACTTCCGTTACACTTGACTGCGCCAACGTAGGATGGTTTTTTGGGGATCTTCTTTTTCTTCTTCTTTTTAGCGTCAGCATCGCCTGCGCCACCCATCACAATTGCGACTGACAAAAGAATCAAGCTCATTATTTTCAAGGTTTTCCCCATTCTCTCCTCCAAACAAGTTCTTTTCGATAGAAACGTTTAATAACGCCCAAAGAATAATATAAAACCAACAAAGGGTCAATAAGATAACACGGCTAATTTCGCAACAATATTTTACTAAACCATATTGAAAAATAAGGATTCATCTGCCTATTTATTTTCAAGATGCACCCGCCTTATGTATAATCAGGCAAACAACATGAGCCCCCAAACCAAAGGCCATGCACGATGAACAATTTTTCCTTATTTTTTAACAGGTTATATGCTCTTACCTGAAGGCCTACTCCATAGGCTTAAATCACCAAAAGCCATAATGATAAACCTGAAATTTTTTACTTTTCTAGCATTGTGTTCTTAAGCAGACCGTCATGACATCTTCTCTAAATTTAGCCGACTTCGATTTTGAACTTCCCGAAGGATTGATCGCGCAAAAACCTTTGGCTAATCGTGATCAGTCCAGGCTTATGATTCTGGATAGAAAAACCGGGGCAATAACAGATGAACTGTTCTCCAACCTGCCAAAATATATTGCGCCCAAGTCATTGGTGATATTTAACGACACGAAAGTGGTGCCATCAAAGCTGAATGGTTATTTTATAAAAAACGGACGTCCCGTTGAAGTTCTCCTGGTGAGGGAGACCAGTGAAAAATACTGGGAAGCTTTAATCAGAGGCCTGGCCAAACTAAAGCCAGGGACAGAAATGGAGTTCGCCAAAGGAGTATTGAAAGCCACGTTGGAGGGGCGTCAGGATGACAAGGCTATTATCAAACTCGCATACGAGGGGGAGCTTAAAATTATTTTAAACCGTATCGCAAAAATGCCTTTACCGCCTTACATCGAAAGAAAAGCGAGAGCAGAAAGCGATCTATCGGATCTGGATCGGAAAAGATACCAGACCGTATTCGCCCGTCACCCGGGCGCGATAGCCGCACCAACAGCAGGCTTGCATTTCACGCCTCACACCATGGCATCACTTGAGAATAATGGCATCGAGGTAGCCTATCTGACCCTGCACGTTGGGGTGGGAACATTTCAGCCAATACGAACTGAGAATGTGATTGAACACAAGATGCAGGCGGAACAGTTCCATATACCTGAAAGCACTGTGAAGTCTTTAAAGAATGCCATAAAGAGCACAAGGGACATTATAGCTGTTGGCTCAACCGCAACTCGTGTTTTGGAGGCTGTGGATCTGGATACCCTTGAATTGGAGGGAATATCGGGGTGGACTGACAGATTTATCTATCCGGGGCAGAACTTTGAGATGGTCAACCACATGCTGACCAATTTTCACCTGCCTAAATCGACTCTTTATCTATTGGTATGCGCTTTTGCCGGGAAAAACCTCATCGAGGAGGCCTATAAAAGGGCTATTGAGCAAAAATACCGATTTTTCAGCTATGGCGATGCCATGCTCATCCTCTGATCTCTGACCTCTCAAATGAGAGGCTAATTAGCTGAATTTTAAGTCTAAGTGGGTCAGGACTACTCCATATCCTCATCATTAACAGCTTGCTTGAAATGCTTGCCAGACTTGAATCGAACGACTTTACGCGCCGAAATTTCAGCCTCTTCACCCGTTTTAGGGTTTCGCCCCATCCTCTTCGACTTAGATCGCACCTGAAACGTACCGAACCTACGTAAAATTACCGCTTCACCCTGCCCCAAAGCATCCTTGATCAGATCAATAACAGTTTCGACTGCTTCTTCCGCTTTTGATCTGGACAAATCCGCACGGTTGCTAACCTGGTTAATGATATCCTGTTTGGTCATGGCCCCTCCTTAAAACGCTTTGAATAATATAAATGAATTTAAAAACTTAAATTTTTGACAATAATTGATCCATGCAATTACTTCTTCAAATTGAAAATGCATCAAGGAGAGAAACACGAAAACCCAGTAAAAAGACCTTTCTGAATTCAGCCTCCTCCCCTAGGGTAATTTCCAAAAACTACGTGACATGGGTAGATTACAAAAATTTACCTGAAGCCTCTTTATCCTTCAGTAAAATGTCGTAAAACTTAATTTCTAGATGGATACACTTTATCATTTAAATTAAAAATATCAATACTTTATTCAATATTTTTAGCAATTATTCATTTAAATTAAATATCTTTAATTTTTCTCTTGACATGAAAAAATCGCCCTCGCCCACTCTTGGCCCCGCAAACCCTGCCAAACAAATGGCTTCACGAATCCTGCTCAAACACACCTGATAAGGATTGGGATTATGGCACTTTCGTATTTATGAAAAGAGGAGTTATTACTGCTAAACGGTGGAAAAACGGATGGCTTTATTCAACTGACGGGAGTTTTTTTTCTTCCTGAGTGACCAACTGATAAACGGTCTCGCCCGGACGAACGAGGTTTAATTTTTCACGTGCTAAAATCTCAACAGCAAACGGATCAGACTTCAATGAATCAATTTCCTTACGAAGCTTCTCATTTTCATTTTTCAGAGTTTCATTACCAGCCTTAAACTGAACCAGTTCGTTTTCAAAATCACGAATCGCAAGAATTCCATCTTCATGGAAAACCGCAATCATCACCATCAACAGAAAAAACGAAACGGCAAGCAGGATGATCTGTTGGTAAAGACTAAAAGTTTTCATAAAAATAAAAACGATAATAGCAGGTTTCTAAAAAATACTTTACCGATCATTGCGAAAACCAAGGTGAAGACAGCTGAAAAAATTGTACTCAAGATAAATTATAGAAAACTTCCCGTCCGTTGAACACCCCGGTTTCGCCCAACATTTCTTCGATGCGCAGTAATTGATTATACTTCGCGACCCGGTCTGTACGGCAAAGCGATCCGGTCTTGATCTGCCCCGCATTGACAGCCACCGCAATATCAGCAATCGTAGTGTCTTCGGTCTCCCCGGAGCGGTGCGAAATAACAGCTGTGTATCCGGCTCTTTTGGCCATTTCCACCGCGTTCAGGGTTTCTGTGAGAGTGCCAATCTGATTCACTTTAATGAGGATAGAATTACAAACCCCGTCTTTAATCCCTTTATTCAGGATATCGGTATTGGTCACGAACACGTCATCACCAACAATCTGCACCTTATCGCCTATTCTCTGAGTGAGTCGTTTCCAACCGCTCCAGTCATTTTCCGACAAGCCATCCTCAATACTTATGATGGGATATTTCCTAGCCAGACGTTCAAGGTAATCGATCATTTCATCAGATGAAAGTTTAGCCTTTTTCCCCGCCGCCAGAATGTACTTTTTATTGCTGTACAGTTCACTGGCCGCGACATCAAGGGCCAGCAAAATATCCTTACCTGCCTTGTAACCGGCTGACTTGATCCCTTCAAGTAAAACTTCTATTGCCTCTTCATTGGACTTAAGATCAGGGGCAAACCCTCCTTCATCTCCTACCGCTGTGTTGTAATTACGTTTTTTGAGCACGGTTTTCAAATGATGAAAAATTTCTGTTCCCATGCGAAGAGCATCGGAAAAACTTTTCGCCCCCACAGGCAGGATCATAAATTCTTGAATGTCTACATTGTTATCCGCATGAGCGCCGCCATTGAGAACATTCATCATTGGGACAGGAAGCTCCTTGGCATTAGTACCGCCTATATACTGATACAAAGGTAAATCGGCATCGCTTGCCGCTGCCTTGGCCACGGCCAGAGAAACACCAAGAATGGCATTGGCACCGAGCTTGGCTTTATTTTTAGTGCCATCCAGATCTATCATCAGTTGGTCGATTAAAACCTGATCCGTAACCTCAAACCCCATAATGGCAGGAGCAATTTTTTCATGAATATTCTTGATGGCTTTATCAACGCCCCTCCCCATATATTTTTTTTTGTTACCATCGCGCAACTCAATCGCTTCGCGCTGTCCTGTGGAAGCCCCCGAAGGCACGGATGCTCTTCCCATCACCCCGGTATTCAGGATAGCTTCCACTTCAATGGTGGGGTTGCCTCTCGAATCAAGAATTTGTCTGGCATGAAGTCCAACGATCTCACTCATGGAGTCCTCTCTTTCACGATAATGATAAAATTGACGCTGTTACTCGCAAGCTTTCTGCAAAGCTTTGTAATTGGCTTCAATGGTTCGCTCTATGTCTTCCTCCGTATGCACGGCAGACATAAACCCGGCTTCAAATTGTGAGGGTGCTACATAGACGCCCTCTTCCAACAAAGCCGTGAAATACTTTTGAAAAAAATCTGTGTCCGAAGATTTAACCGATTCAAAGTCGATAATTTCCTGGTCAGTAAAAAACATTGAAAACATGGAACCTACCCGGGTAAAACGGGCTTTGATTCCGAGTTCTTCAACATTAGCTTTATAACCCGCACAAAGTTTTTCCGATTTTCGTTCGAGCTCATCGTACACTGATGATTCTGAAAGTAATTTCAACATCTCATTCCCGGCGGTCATTGCCAGTGGATTCCCAGATAATGTGCCGGCCTGATAAATCGATCCTGTTGGCGCGATATTATCCATTAACTGTTTTGAGCCGCCATAAGCACCTACCGGAAGTCCGCCGCCAATAATTTTCCCCAGACAAGTCAGGTCAGGTTGGACCTCATAAATGGATTGCGCTCCACCGAGAGCCACTCGAAACCCGGTAATAACCTCATCAAAAATAAGAATAGCTCCTGATTTACTGGTGAGTTCACGCAAAATTTTGAGGAATCCGGGTTGGGGTGGAACAACCCCCATATTTCCACCCACAGGCTCAACAATGAGACAGGCGATATCATCGCCTTCAAGAGCGAACAGTTCTTTTACTTTCTCAATATCATTGAAGGGTAGCGTAAGCGTATTTTTTGCCAGATCATCAACAATGCCCGGACAATCGGGAATGCCCAGAGATGCCAGCCCTGATCCCGCCTTGACCAACATGCTATCGCCATGGCCATGATAACAACCTTCGAACTTGACTATTTTGTCGCGACCGGTCGCTCCTCTCGCCAGACGAATAGCGCTCATCACAGCCTCGGTACCGGAACTGACCATTCGAACCGATTCGATAGATAGAATTGAGGAGATGACTCTTTCCGCCAGTTCAATTTCCAGCTCAGTGGAGGCGCCATAACTGGTTCCCAGCTCAGCCTGGCGCTGTACAGCTTCTACAATTTGCGGATGCGCGTGACCAAATATGAGCGGTCCCCATGAAGCTACATAATCTATAAATTCATTGCCATCCACATCCCATACTCTGGCTCCATTCGCTTTTTTCACAAACAGGGGATTCCCCCCGACAGATTTAAATGCGCGAACAGGGCTGTTAACGCCACCCGGCATGAGTCCACAGGCTTGTTTGAATAATTCGTCAGATCGTGTTCTATTCATCTATCAGTTCTCTATCCAAATAAAATTAAAAGTTCAGACTTTAGTTTGTCCGGGGTTTTCTTTGGGTCGGTCACAACAGCATACTTGGCGGCGGTGCCACAACCACATGTCCGCTCACCCTTGAGTTCCGGTGCCAGCTCTATAAGCACTTTCTGCGCCAACTCCACATTCCTGTGCATGATTTCCATCACCGCTTCCAAGGTAACAGGTTCCTCCTCTTCCTTCCAGCAATCGTAGTCGGTAACCAACGCCAGTGTTGTATAGCAGATACCCGCTTCACGAGCCAGCTTGGCTTCTGTAACGTTTGTCATGCCGATAACATCAACGCCCCATTGTCGATAGACATTAGACTCTGCACGGGTTGAAAACTGCGGTCCTTCAATGCAGATATAGGTCCCGCCCTCATGAACAACAGCGTTCGCTTTACGAGCGGCGGAACTTAGCACTTCAGCGGCTTCAAGACATACCGGATCAGCCAGAGCAACATGCCCGACCATGCCTGTGGTAAAGAAAGTACTCACCCGGCGAGTGGTTCGGTCGATGAATTGATGAGGGATGGAAAAATGTCCCGGTACCAATTCCTCCTTCATGCTTCCTACGGCACTCACTGAAATAATTCTCTCGACGCCCAGTTTTTTCATCGCAAATATATTGGCGCGAAAATTAATCTCTGAAGGCGTGATGAAATGACCCACCCCATGCCTGGGCAAAAAAGCCAGACGTGTTCCGTTCAATTCACCGATAACCACCTCATCCGATGGCGCTCCAAACGGGGTTTCAACAGCAACTTTTTCGATGATCCTCAACTCCTTCATCGAATACAAGCCGCTCCCGCCTATCACACCTAACAATTTTTCCGCCATAACGGCACTCTCCTTTTAACAGTCAGTTCTAATCAGAATAAAATTATCAGCAACCCCGTAAAGAGGACAGAACAAGCTACTAGTTTTTACATTTGGAAATTTTAAGGAAGTAAAAGTCATCAAGTAATAAGGAATGTGATGACCTGACAGGCCGCCAGACATATCAGTTAGGGTGGA
>CAJWQP010000070.1 GCA_913045445.1 uncultured Nitrospina sp.
ATTATTTCGATAAGGGTATCTATGGCCTCCGGCAAAGCTTCGGTGTCATTGTTCAGCAGAAGAACATATTTCCCTCCCGAAATCAGAATTCCCAGATTGTTGCCTCTGGCGAATCCCAGATTCTCAGTATTTTCTATCATTCGCAGGTTTGGAAATTCCCGGCGAATCGTTTCCGGGGTCCCATCATCGGATTGATTATCTACGATTATAATTTCATACGGATTTGTTTTGACCGTATCCACGATTGACTGAATACATTTTCGCAGACAGTCGAGACGCTTATAGCTGACAATGATGATAGACAAATCTTTTGTTATGGGAGGAAGCTCTATCTGATTTGGTCTTGAGCAAGGCATAAAATTAATCAGGAAATTGGTTGGATGAAAATTTTACCACTAACTCATCATGCTCCAGGAGTATTTGCAAGGCTGACTTTTTTGAGATACATGAGTTCCATCGGATTTATTTCAAATCCGCTAACGTAGGGTTTGATTAATAGATTTTGCGTTGATACGAATAACGGGATCATCGCGGTATCGGTTTCGGTTAAAATTCGCTGGGCTTCATCATACACGCTTTGTCTTTCTTTGGGATTGTTAAGGGTTGCTCCCAATGCGACCAATTCATCGTAGCGAGAGTTACTCCATCGCAGGCGATTGTTCCCGCTTGTGGAAATGAACAGGTTCATGAAATTATCTGGATCGGGAAAGTCTGCTCCCCATCCTAGGCGGAAAACCTGAGGCGGATCAACCTGAAGTCTATTAAGAAAAACTTTCCATTCCTGACTTTCAAGCTGGATGTTGACATTGAGGTACTCTTTCCATTGAGCTTGAAGAAATTCCCCGATCAAACGATTCGTGTCGTTGGTGTTATACATCGCTACGGTTTCGGGAAATCCTGTGCCATCAGGGTATCCGGCTTGCGCAAGGAGTTTTTGCGCTGTCACCGGATTAAACTTCGCTCCAATATCCGGATTATATCCAAACATCCCCTTGGGAATCCATGAAGAGGTGGGGAATTCACCTCCCTTAAGTAGTAGTGGAAGACGGGACCGGTCTATGGAATGAGCGAATGCCCTGCGAACAAGCGGATTATCAAATGGAGCTTTGGTAACATTTATCCCGTAATAATACCCGCGTAATTGAGGCAGGCTGTCGAATTCCTTATGTTTTTTAAAGTGGGGAATGGCGACTGGAGGCAGTTCCACCATTTCTAGCTCTCCGGTTTCGTAGAGAGTCAGGGCAGTGGTTTTTTCTCGAACCACATAAGCCAGGATAGCATCCAGTGACGGTCGCCCTTCATAAAATTTGTCGTTTGCTGAGAGCTCCAGTTTATATTCGTGTTTCCATTTGGTGAGTTTGAAAGGTCCGTTGGTTACAATTTTATCAGGGTCCGTCCAACGGTCACCGAACTTTTCAACGATGTCCTTGCGTTGCGGAAAGGTCACCATGAAAGTGGTGATGCTGGGGAAATAGACGACCGGTTTTTTCAGGCGTACTTCTAATACGAGATCGGACTTAGCGGATACGCCTACTTTTGAGGGATCAGTGATTTTGCCCGAGTTGTATTCGTAGGCGTTTTCTATGTCGAAGAGAAAATAGGCATATTGAGCGGCAGTGGCGGGATTGAGCAGGCGTTTCCAGGAATATTCGAAATCTGAGGCCTTAACGGGTTGACCATCCGTCCAAAACACATCATCACGCAGGTAATAGGTGATGATTCTCCCATTGTCAGAAATTTCCCAATGCCGGGCTATTGCCGGGATCGGCTCCATATTTACGTCATATTGGGTGAGTCCCTCCATAATATTCGTCAAAATGTCAAAAGAGACGCTATCTGTGGCCAGAGTCCAGTCGAGAGTCGGCGGTTCATTGCTGATTGGCATGCGGAACACCTGCCGGGTGTCATCATTGCCGCCGGAACAAGCCGTTATTAAACCGCAGAGTATTCCTGTCAGAAGGAATCTCTGGAATCGGCCTGACTTTAAATGGGCATATATCTTCATAGGCAGAAAGCATAACATATTCCATGTTTGATACAGTTGCCGGGTTCCTCTGAGGCTGGCAGAATTATCTCTTTACTTTTCAGGGGACATCGCTAGAATAAACGGCTTAACCCAATAGCCAGAATCAGGACTACTGGATCGCGAAAAACTATAATTGGAGCCGTTCCCATGCCCGGAGAAGCACGCCCGGTTAAAACCGAAGACCTGTTTTATATTCGCAAATGGATCAAACGGGGCCTGAGTAAAGATGGTAAAACCCTGGATTTTTCCAACAGGGGAATTAACAACGAGATCGCATTTGAATTAGCGGAAAATGTTTCTCTGCCTGACATTGAGATACTTTATCTGCACACAAATAAGCTCAAGGATGTGGGTTTGGAGGAATTGGCCCAGGCGGAAATATTTGCTCCACTGAGGGAGCTGTGGTTATACGAAAACAGGGTTGGCGATGAGGGAGCCGTGGCGTTGGCGGAATCGGAACGGGTCACCAAACTAAGGTACTTGAGCTTGTATACCAACAGGGTTTCTGATGATGGCGCTGTTGCCTTGGCTGAGTCGGACACTTTAAGCAATCTGGAAACGCTGGACCTTTCTTTCAACCGGGTTGGCGACCGGGGAGCGGTTGCGCTCGCGAATTCTGGAAAATTGAAAAACCTGAAGACCTTGCATCTCGATGCCAACCGGGTTGGTTATGAAGGAATGAAAGCCCTGGCTAATGCACCGGGTCTTCCTGCCCTTTGTGAACTTCATTTGAAATATAACCTTATCGACCCCGGAGGATTAGAATTGATGCAGGAGTCGAACAGGCTCAATAGCCTCTCCGTATTTAAATCTGATTGTCCTTCCGAAGACTGACCTGAACATGGAACCAAATAAAAGCGATTTACATACGGTTGATTTATTGCGAAAAAGCATCGCAACCGGAAGCCCCTGTCTTGATCTGAGTTATGAGCGGTTGGGTGATGCCGGTATTCTCTTTCTCGCACGCATGAAAGATTTGTCGCATGTGACACAACTGGACCTGAGTTGGAATGAACTTACCTGTAAGGGCGTTGAGGCTTTGGCGAACTGTGATTCACTGACGAGCCTGACGACCTTGATTCTGGACGCGAACGAGATTGGAAATGACGGCGCACTTGCTATTGCCGCATCTAAAACACTGGGCAATTTGAAAGTTATCAGTTTAACTAAAAATCAGGTTAGCGATTCGGGGGCGTTGGCTTTAGTCAAGTCTGATAACTTAAACCAGTTGTTAACGCTGGATCTTGAGCTGAACCGGATTGGTGAAGAACGGTTGACTCAATTTCCCGATGGCACGGCCACCGCTACGCTGTCCCGGCTTAATCTGCGACGCAACCAAATAGGAGACGATACCGTTTTCGACTGGTTGCAAACGGGCGCGTTTGTTCCCATCAAACATCTTAATCTGGGATGGAACAAGATTGGTGATGCCAGTGCCGGGGCGCTTGCAAGATCCCCCATGCTTTCCGGTTTGGAGCAATTAATACTCGACTCCAATTCCATCGGCAACGAAGGCGCAAACGCCATCGCGCAATCCAAAAACCTGGAATCTCTAACCGTTCTTGAACTGCACGACAACAATTATAATCTCGCTACCGCGAAGGCTCTTATGGATTTGCGTATTCGCCTTCTTATAAAACGACACCTTTCGGGAACTGAATTGAACCTGAGCGGAAAACGGCTGGAGAATAAAGGGCTCATGGCTCTTGCCCGGTCGGAGCAGTTGGCAGGCGTTGAAACCCTGTCGTTGAGAAATAATCATTTTGATCATGTTGGACTCGATGCGTTGGCTCAAAGCGAGCATTTATCATCCCTCAAGTCGCTTAATCTGATGGATAATTCTATCAGGAACCAGGGGGCGATTATTCTGGCGGGGTCTAAAGCTTTTTCCGGATTGAACAACTTGAACCTTGAAAACTGCGGGATCATGCCTGCGGGTATTTTGGCGATAGCAAAATCGACGACTTTGAAGAACCTTGAAAAAATCACCCTCAATAAAAACGAAATTAAGGAAAAAGGGATTCAGCATCTGGCCGCTTCAGGGAATTTTTCTAATCTGACCAGCCTCAGGGCAGGCGATGTTTCCATTGGGGATATGGCGATAAAAACACTGGTTTTGTCCCAGCATCTTGGGAAGTTGCAGGAACTGCGTCTGAACGGTAACAACATCACACGTGATGGTCTCGACTCCCTGCACGATACACCCAATTTGACCGCACTTAAGAAAATAGACCTAAGGAGGAATCACCTGCTTTACGAAGATTGTATTTTCCTCGCTGATTCGCCTCGCTTCAAAAACCTGGAAGTGGTTCGGTTTTAACAGGCGCTTTATCCCTTGAACGTCTTTTGAATTACTATTTGGAAATGGTTCTATGAAAAAAATCGTCATCATAGGCGGCGGAATAGCCGGTTTGGCGGCGGCTTATCGTATTCATGAGGCAATCGCCCAGGACGCTCCCGTTGAGTGTGTTCTTCTCGAATCTGCTGAAAAATTCGGTGGAAAAATTTCGACGATGCGGTTCGATGGATTCATTGTTGAGCGGGGTCCCGACTCTTTTATTTCACAAAAACCGCAGGCCATTGAGTTATGCAAGAAACTGGGTCTTGCCGACCGACTCACGGGCACTAATCCAGACCATCCAAGTACTTATGTTTATCTCAACAGTAAACTGGTGACCATGCCCGATGGGTTGAGCCTCATGATTCCCACCAAGTTCATGCCCTTTATCTTCAGCCCCTTGTTTAGCTGGTCTGCAAAAATTCGAATGGGGATGGATTTGTTTATTCCCAAAAAGAAAGGTGATGACGATGAAAGTCTCGCCTCATTTGTCAGAAGACGAATGGGTGAAGAAGCGCTCCAGAAAATGGCAGAGCCTATGCTGGCGGGAATCTATGCTTCTGATCCGGAGCTTATGAGCATCAACACCACTTTCCCGATGTTTGTGCAGACAGAGCAGAAGTATCGCTCGCTTATCCTTGGAATGCTGGCACGTAAACGGCAACAGATGATACATCAGGCGAAAGCGCCAGCGGGAAAACAACCGTTCTCCCTTTTCATGACGCTTAAAAACGGATTGGATGAAATGGTCGAGACCTTGGTTGAAAAAGCATCCAGCATCACCTTTCGTGCGGAAACGAAGGTGGTCAGTCTTTCCCGAAATGAGGACGGCTGGGATTTAACTTTAGACGATGGCAGTTCCATGAGTTCGGACGCGGTCATTCTGGCAACACCGGCACAGATAACGGCACGGCTGGTTGAACAGACGACTCCAAAGGTAAGCGAATTGCTCAACCGCATCAAATATGTTTCCACGGCCACGGTTTCCATTGCTTATAAAAAGGAAGGTTTCCCGCATTCGCTCGATGGATTCGGATTTGTCATACCTCGAACAGAGGGGAAACGCATTCTTGCATGTACGTGGACATCGTCCAAGTTTCCCGCGCGGGTTCCCGATGGCTGTGTCATGCTGAGATGTTTTGTCGGCGGGGCGATGCGGGAAGAATTGGCCGAGCAGGATGGAGATGCTATCGGCACCATGGTGCGTGAGGAACTCATCGACCTCATGGGAATAGACCGTGAGCCGGTATTTCTCAAAGTTTTTCATAATAAAAAATCCAATGTGCAATATCAGGTGGGACACGCCAAGTTGATTGAATCCGTCTACGAGGAATTGAAAGCCGTTGCAGGACTCTACGTTACGGGAAGCGCGTATACGGGAATTGGCATTCCTGACTGTATTCGTGATGGAACCAAGGCCGCTGAAGATGCAATAGAATTTCTAACCGGTAAAACCAAAACCTAGGTTTACCATCTAACAGGGTATTGAAAAGGTATAGATGATTGTCGCCCTGAGCTTGTGGTATTTGACCACTGCTTTCATGCCCCGAGAGGGGTGTGTAGAAGGGTTCATGCTTCAACGGGACTCAGCACGACATCGATTTTTTTTACCCAGGAGATTATATATGAGATGGGCGTCCCATTTAGCCATTCAGGATAATATCGAAGCGTGTATTGATGAAGCGGTCGAAGCTGTTCGTGGGCAACTGGAAAATGCTCCGGCGCACTTGACGGTTATTTTTGTATCACCACAATTCAAAGAGCAGTATGACGAAATTCCCAGAATGATTAGTCAACGGATGGATCCGGGGTGTTTTCTGGGTTGTTCCGGCGGTGGTATTGTTGGCGGTGGGAAAGAAGTGGAACAGCAGGCGGCATTCAGCATGACTTGCGCGAACTTACCCGATGTGGAAATCAAGAGCATCTATTCCGACACAATGAATTTGCCGGATCAGGATACCGCTCCCGGAGTTTGGCGGGAATGGTTGGGTGTTGAAGCAGAAAAGAAACCGAATTTTATTTTTCTTGCCGACCCATTTTCGTTTCGCGGGGAGGAGTTTCTTTCAGGGGTCGACTTTGCCTTTCCCAACAGCAGTAAAGTGGGTGGGCTGGCCAGTGGAGCACAAATGCAAGGGGGCAACGCGCTTTACCTTGATGACAAAATCTATCGTAACGGATTGATCGGTGTCGCTTTGAGTGGAAACCTGAGCATGGACACTATTGTCGCGCAAGGATGCCGCCCGATTGGAGAACCGGTTAAAATTTCCAAATGCGATGGAACTCTCCTCACTGGAATGGACGGACAACCCCCTCTCGAAGAGTTACAAAAGGTATACGAAGGCTTGGATGAAAATGACAAACGTCTGGTGCAGTCGTCGTTGTTTCTGGGAATCGAGATGGACCCGCTCAAGGACGACCCCAAACAGGGAGATTTTCTTATACGAAATATAATGGGGGTCGATCGGGAAGCAGGGGGGATACAGATTGGAGCCATGTTGCGTGAAGGCCAGTTGGTCCAGTTTCACTTGCGCGACAAGGTGATGTCGGCAGAAGATCTGGAGTTGATGCTGAGTCGCTACAAAGACCAGGAAATTTCCAGGAACGCCTGCGGTGCGCTCCTGTTTTCCTGCCTGGGGCGCGGACAATATTTGTACGGAAAACCCAACCACGATTCCGACATGTTTCGTGACCAACTCGGCGATATTCCGCTGGGAGGATTTTTCTGCAACGGTGAGATCGGGCCGGTAGGAAACTCTACCTTCCTGCACGGGTACACCAGCTCGTTTGGTATCTTTCGTCCACTTCAAGATTAAATTCAGGAGTGCCACGTGAAAGTGACTATCATGGGTTCAGGCACGATGGTGCCTTCTAATGATCGAAATTCTTCCGGAGTGCTCATTGAACATGATGGCATCCATTCCATGCTGGATTTCGGATACGGTACTCTGCGCCATCTGCTCAAGCTGGGCCTGACCTACCACGATATTGACCGTGTCTATTTCACCCACAATCATCCCGACCACATGTGCGATCTGGTCCCGTTTCTTTTCGCGTCACGGTATCATGCCGACCCAAGGAAGAAGGATCTGGAAATTGTTGCGGCTCCTGGATTCAAAGAATATTTCAATACCCTGATGCAGGCGTATAAACGCTGGCTGATTCCCAGCACCTATCAAGTGCAGATCATGGAGCAGGATGAAGAGACAAGAACTTATGATGGTCTGTCCGTCACCTCAAAAAAAGTGAAGCACATAGATATGAGTCGAGGTTACCGATTTCAAACAGCGGAGGGAAAGTCCCTTGCAGTTTCTGGCGATACGGATTATTGCGAAGGGATGATTGAGTTGGGAAAGGAAGCAGACCTGATGATCCTTGAGTGTTCCTCGCCTGACAACATGAAACTGCCGGGTCACCTCACACCAACGGAATGCGGGAAACTGGCCGAGGAAGCCGGTTGCAGAAAGTTATGTCTCACTCATTTTTATCCAGTGTGTGATCTGGAAGATGTGCGTGCAACCTGTCACGCAGTGTATACCGGAGAGTTGTTCCTCGCTGAGGACCTGATGGAATTCAATATTTAAAAATTGAAAACTTTTGGAACCAGGGTAAACGTCATATGCGTAAATTTAATGGCATTCCAAGAAGTAATTTTGGACTTTATTTGAAGGAGTGTGAGTGGCGTTTTAACAACCCTGATCCACAAGCGCAACTAAAACAGATTAAACAATGGGTTAGGGGAATATTGACTTAGTTATCTAAGACAGTCCCTTAAAAAAATAAAAATCAATCTAATGGGCCAGTTGTTCAAGAGGCCCGCTCTATAGCATCTTCAATAAGTTCGGCGGCATGCTCAGCACCTTCCCAGCCTTCCAACGTGACCCATTTCCCTGGTTCTAAATCTTTATAATGAGAAAAAAAATGAGAAATTTGATCCAGTAGAATTTTGGGCAATTCGGAATATTGTTTGACTTCTGCATAATAAGGGTTAAGGGCGTCAACCGGAACAGCTAGAATTTTTTCATCGGCTCCTTTTTCATCCTTCATTTTTAGAACCCCGATAGGCCGACAACGGACGATGCAACCAGATAAAAACTCTACAGGGGAAGCCACCAGAATATCTATGGGGTCGCCGTCTTCAGAAAGCGTGTGTGGCACAAACCCATAATTACAAGGGTAGCGCATTGAAGTGTGCATAACGCGGTCCACATAAAGTGCCCCCGACTTCTTATCCATTTCGTATTTCACCGGTTCCCGACCAAATGGAACCTCAACGATTACGTTAACATCCCAGGGCGGCGCTTCGCCTATTGGTATCTCATCAATATTCATGGCAGGCCACTTATTTTGTGGAATGGCAATTTATTCACGCTAGCACCTCTCTCCATTTTCATTATGTGTTGCAATCTAAAAGGTACGGGAGTCCGTACTATTTGGTTTTTTAGTGTGACACTGGGAAGAATAGAAGAGTACCGGGAACGGGAATCGAACCCGTAAGGCCTTACGGCCACAGGATTTTAAGTCCTGCGTGTTTACCAATTTCACCATCCCGGCGCACCAATTTCCGATGGTTCGTTTAAAAAAATTTTCGCTAACAAGCTGTTTTATAAGTTTTTCTGTGGCTGGTTTATCGGGTCGTTTAGTGTGGGTTCATATTTGAGTAGGATTATATCAATTTTTGGGGAGAATAAAACAAACAAAAACGATTCTGATACTCTCGTTAGCCCCATGTTTTTTAATTAGATATCCACATTCTTAAGAAAATAGATATTTGGTTTAAATCAGAGTTCGGGACATACTTTCTCCTATGCCAATTTTTTTTCCAATGGATTGTAGTCTGATTTTATTTGATACCATTTCGTTATTATAACCACAGTATTTTTTGAGTTGTTGACTCTGCATCTACGGTTGTAATAATTTCTCTCCTTGCATATCTCCCTCTTAGGCCAACCAACCACACAGGAGCGACCACCTCCCGTATTTTCCCAGTGATATAATTCCGTTTTTAGTAGTAGAATGTTTTCCTTCAGATATTAAAGCAATCCAATTTCCACCGTTCTATATCGGTATGAAAACAAATCATCTCTTGATCCGAAACGCGCTCTTCATTTCGTTTATTATTTTATTCAACGCTTGCGGAACCTTTAAAGAAGAGAGAACTTACTCTAAAAATGGCTTAACAGTAACCTACCGGAGTTTCAGCCGGTTCGGCGGCGACATTCAAAACGAAATCATTCGACATCCGATAGACATTCCAAATGAATTGCTGGGCAACCATCTTTTATCCCTTTGGCATCGAAAAATAGATCCTCCCGGAAGGCCTAGGCCTGTATTTTTGAAGGCAGAGGCTCAGGGCCTGAGTCCTCTTTTCGCCAAGGCGTTTCAAAAAATCAAACCTGAAAAGTACCTTCACTTCGAATATGAATCGCCCCGGGGATTGACTGAGGGCGATGCTTTTGCCTCTGCTGATAAAATCCACTGGCGTCTTTCAAGAATTAACGGAAAGATTTATTCCAACGATCCCTTGAGAATCCGAAAGCCAACCTGGAAACTGGTGCGGACAAAGGGCCAAAAGTTCCAGACGGTAAAAACGGCCATCGACCAAAAATCTCAAGAAAATTGGGTTATCGCCGATTTCCAACTGTCCAAGCCAAGACGAAAAACTCGTTTAAGTCCTTCCTCAGAGACACCCTCCAAACCCTCTCAAAGCCCTAGGTTGAGAAAAAAACTTAAAACTCTTAAAGGCCTTTTTGACGATGGATTAATAAACGAAAGAGAATACCAGCAGAAGAAAGAAGAGCTGTTAGACCAGCACCTGTAAACACCCGATACTCTCAAAAAAAAAGGCAACCCCGGGACCCTTGGAGGAGGTGAGCCCGAGATTGCCTTGAAAGAATAACTTCTTTCCTCAATGCTATAAGTTCTAGAAGTTGATCTCCAAACCGCCAAATGCCTGGAAGGGAGCACCTGCGCGGGCACCATGAGGCAACCGGCTGGCCAGATAGACTTCGTCTGTCACGTTCCTTAAATTCGTGAACAATTTCACCTTTGGATTGACCTTATAAGATAAGCCGAGATCCAACAGGAAAACAGAGTCGGTTTTTCCATACCTGACATCCGCGTTTCCGCTCACGTCCGTGTTGTTGGTGGCATTGTTGCCCGTTCCAAAGGTCTCACCGACATACTGCCCATCGAGATTGACCGTGAGTTTGTCGAAGATGAACGATGTTCCAACAGCGAACTGGACTTGCGGAATATTTGGAACCTCGTTACCCTGCAAGGCCCCGGTAAAGATGTTCGCCTCGTCTAACTTTGTCGAAGCAACGTCGGAGCGAAATGTCGCGTCGGTAAAAGTCATCGTGAAATACCAGGGATTCTGGAAAGCCCAACGTCGTTCAACACTGGGATCGTAGGTCATTTGGAGTTCGACACCGCGTGACCGGACCTGACCAATATTAGCGGTCTGGCCATCCAGAGTGCCACCAGAGCCAGTGATGGCCGTTATGACCATATCATCGATCTCGGTCCAGAACCCGATCATTTCAGCACTGAAACCTTTTTCAGGCTTGTTGTAGCGAGTTCCCATCTCATAAGCCATGCTGGTTTCCTCCTTGACGCCCTTGGTTCCGCCGTTTGGATCAGGGGTCGAAAATCCCCGATTGATGCCAAAGAAGGTGTTGGTGGTGTCGGAGAGTCGATAGTCAAAGGAGCTGCCTGCGGCCCAAACCCCGTAATTGGTGTCCCGATCGAGATTATCGTTAAAGTCTTCAAACCTCTGCCAGAGTTGTTCGTAGCGGGCACCGGGTTTAACCGTCCATTGACCGTACTTGATTTCATCCTCGGCATTGAATGCCAAAGCGGTTGTTCCCTGGCGGCGGTCGCCGGCGGCCCCCTGCGCGCCGATAGCCACGGAGGTGATGGCGCCACTGGTGTCCTGGGTGTAATCTTCGTTGAACTGGAAGCGCCGGATTTGATCATAATGATACCGGGCGCCAAAATGGAGCTTATGCTCTGTAGCGCCAAGGCT
>CAJWQP010000071.1 GCA_913045445.1 uncultured Nitrospina sp.
AGCCTTTTTCAGGGCTTTCTCCGATAAATTGAAAATATATATTGTTTAAAAGTCATCTTTAGAAAGGATCAGGCATTATGGGAAAAATAATAGGTATTGACCTCGGAACCACTAATTCAGTGGTTGCGGTAATGGAAGGAAACGAACCCAAGGTAATTCTGAATGAAGAAGGAAGCCGCACTACCCCTTCGGTAGTCGCTTTTACCAAGGAAGGCGAAATCCTCGTTGGGCAAGTCGCTAAACGACAAGCCATAGCTAACCCGGAAAACACCATATTCTCTGTCAAACGCTTCATGGGACGCTCTTTCAACGAAGTGTCTGAGGAAATGAAAATGGTTCCCTATACCGTTGAAAAAGGCAGTAGCAATGAGGTGAAAATCAAGATCGGTGATAAAAATTACAGCCCGCCAGAAATCTCTGCGATGATTCTGCAAAAACTTAAAAAATCTGCAGAGTCCTATCTCGGCGAAACGGTTACGGAAGCAGTTATCACTGTTCCAGCATATTTTAATGACGCGCAACGCCAGGCCACGAAGGACGCTGGGAAAATTGCTGGACTTGATGTTAAGCGTATTATCAATGAACCAACAGCGTCAGCTCTGGCATATGGTCTCGACAAGAAAAAAGATCATATGATAGCGGTTTATGATTTCGGTGGTGGTACTTTCGATATTTCTATCCTTGAAGTAGGTGACAGCGTCGTAGAAGTCAAGGCGACCAACGGCGACACTCACCTGGGTGGAGATAATCTGGATCAACGCATCATCGACTGGCTGGTTGCCGAATTCAAAAAAGACCAGGGAGTCGATTTGTCGAATGACAACATGGCACTGCAAAGGCTCAAAGAGGCGGCAGAAAAAGCCAAAATGGAACTGTCTACCACCACAGAAACGGATGTCAACCTCCCCTTCATCACAGCTGATGCAGGCGGACCAAAACATCTAAACATCAAACTTTCCCGTGCAAAATTCGAGTCAATGGTCGATGACTTGATTGAAAGGTCTAAAAGCCCTTGTACGAATGCTCTGAAAGATGCTGGATTGGACGCAAGCAAGATCGACGAAGCGGTTTTAGTTGGTGGTTCCACCCGCGTCCCAAAAGTCGGCGAAGTGGTAAAAGATGTATTCGGCAAGGAACCACACCGGGGAGTTAACCCTGATGAAGTGGTTGCTCTCGGCGCGGCAGTTCAAGCAGGCGTTCTTTCGGGTGATGTGAAAGACATACTGTTACTTGATGTAACACCTTTGTCTCTTGGCATCGAAACACTCGGAGGAGTGACCACTAAGCTGATCGAGCGTAATACAACGATACCAACACGAAAAAGTGAAGTTTTTTCTACCGCGTCTGATAATCAGCCCAGTGTTGAGATAAATGTGCTTCAGGGTGAACGCGAGATGTCAAAAGACAATCGCTCTCTGGGTCAATTTCACCTGGATGGAATTCCTCCTGCTCCGAGAGGCGTTCCTCAAGTTGAAGTCACCTTTGATATTGACGCGAATGGAATTATCAACGTTTCAGCAAAAGACAAAGGAACCAACAAAGAGCAAAAAATCACTATTACTGATTCTACTGGTCTGAGTGATAGCGAGATCGAAGATATGGTCAAAGACGCTGAATCCAATGCCGAAGCAGATAAAGAGCGGCGGGAAAAAGTTGACCTGAAAAACCAATTAGACTCGGTGATTTACAGTACCGAGAAAACAATTAAGGAAAATAAAGAGAAGCTTCCCGAGGAAGATGTCAAGGCGGCCGAAGAAGCTGTTGAAGAAGCCAAAAAACACCTTGAGGGTGAATTGGAAGAAATGAAAGCCCAGGTTGAAAAAGTCAACGAGATTGCCCATAAACTTGCCTCTGCAATGTACGCTCAGTCTCAAAGCGAGCAGGGAGGACAGCCTGAAGGCGGACCAGAAGGCGGACCTCAAGGTTCTGATGAGTCCGGCGGCGGAGACAAATCTTCTGAAGATGATGTCGTTGATGCAGAATTTGAAGACATTTCCAAAAAGTAATATCTCATTAATATTAAATTGTTAAGTCACCCCCTCAGGCAATTAGAGCTTGAGGGGGTTGCCTACGTTTTAACGCCAATCATTCTTAACCAAGTTCAACCGACTTATGACAACTGAAAAAAACACGAAAAAAGAAGACAAACCAAAAATTTCTGTCGTGGACAGGAGACATTGGGTAACCGAGGATGAAGATTCTAACGGTGATAGCAGTCCCAATCAAAGCGGAGAAGAACGTCTGCCCAGCTACGTTGAACAATTAAAAAAGGAAGCAGAGGACAAGGACAAACGCCTGCAAGAATATATAGCCGCTTACAAAGATAAAAATTCAGAAAATGATGAGTTTAGAATCCGACTGCAAAAAGAAAACGAAATGCGGCTCGATCAATTTAAAGCCATCCTTTTTGCAAGACTATTGCCTATTCTTGATAATCTGAAACGAGCCGCTCAATCCGCTTCCCAGTCAAAGGATATAGACTCGCTTGAAAAGGGAATCGATCTGGTAATCAATCAATTTGCCCGTGAACTGAAGGATAACGGAGTTGAAACCGTCCCTTCAGTTGGGGAAAAGTTTGATCCCAAGTCACATGAAGCATTCTTGACCGTAGACACTGAGGATTCGACGCAGGATCAAATAGTCATCGAAGAACTTGAGCCGGGATACCGATTTAAAGAAAAATTAATTAAAGCGGCAAAAGTAAAAATTGCCAAGCTGAAAAAATAAGGAATTTTATGTCCCAGCGTGACTATTATCAGGTTCTCAATGTTTCCAGAGATGCTTCCGAATCGGAGCTTAAAAAAGCCTATCGTCAGTTGGCATTAAAATATCATCCGGATAAAAACCCCGGTGACCATGCCGCAGAAGACAAATTTAAGGAAGCCGCAGAAGCCTACGAGGTTTTAAAAGATCCTGAAAAAAGGAAAATTTATGACCAGTTCGGTCATGAAGGCCTTAAGGGAAGAGGGTTCAGCGGATTCCAAGGATTCGAGGATATCTTCTCATCCTTCGGCGATGTCTTTCAAGATTTCTTTGGAGGCGGTGGCGGACGCGGCCAGCAAACGGGTGCTGACCTGAGACTGGATGTCAACATTTCTTTTACCGAAGCGGCCTATGGGGTAGAACGAAAGGTAGATATCACCAAACATTGCAACTGTAAAACTTGTAACGGTTCAGGCGCAAAACCCGGCACATCACCCAAAGTCTGCTCTACCTGCCGGGGAACAGGTCAGGTGGTAAGAAGCCAGGGGTTTTTCAGCATGGCATCCCCCTGCCACGCTTGCCAGGGACAAGGCAAGGTCGTTGAGCACAGATGTAGTGACTGTCATGGCGAGGGACGCGTTCCGGAAAAGAAAACAATAAGCGTCACCGTTCCACCTGGGGTGGATGACGGTTCGCGACTTCGTCTGCGTGGCGAAGGTGAAGCTGGGCCTTCTGGAGCACCTCCAGGCGACTTATATGTATTCATTCATGTCGAGGCACACGATCTGTTTCATCGGGAAGGCTACGACATATTTTGCCGATTAAACCTTTCCTTCTCACAGGCAGCAATGGGAGCTGAAATTGAAGTTCCTCTGCTGGATGATAAAACCAAAATCATTACAGTAAAGGCGGGAACTCAATCAGGTGAAATGATGCGAATTATGGGGGCCGGGATTCCTAACGTTCGTGGACATGGGCGTGGCGATCAAATCATTCAAATGACCGTTGAGACTCCAAAAAAACTCAGCAAAAGACAGAAAGAACTTTTTCATGAACTCGCCGAAATCGATGGCAACCCCATCAAGGAAACCCTCAAAGGATTTTTCCAAAAGTTGAAATTATAACAAGGCTGTCAGTCGCGGTATCCAGCGAGGAACCTGCTTTTTGTACTCGCGGTAGGATTCCCCAAAACGCTTTTCCAGATCCGGCTCTTCCCAAAGCGGTATCAGAGCCATGCACCCCGCAAAAAAAATCATAAGCCATAGCGCTATTCCAGGCGACTTGAAAAAAATCGCTTCACCAATCAGGGCACACCAAACCCCCGTCATCATTGGATTACGCATATATCTATAAATTCCTATTACCACCAGCTTTTTGGGCGGCGCAAAAGGGGCGGGAGTTCCATCGCCATAATCGGTGAACAAAGAAACAGTCACCCAGCAAATAACAAGTCCGCAAGCAACCAGTACCCCGCCGGAAATTGCAGTAACCACCTCCAACTGGTGCGATCCAAACTTTCCCTCATACAACAAAATGAACGCGGGAATCACTCCCATCACGTTGAGTGGAAAAATGATAAACGCTTTGATCAATGCCGGTGACAAAGTCATAAAGTTTAAAGATACTCTATTAATTTGATAATTTTCTTTCAGACAACTCACAGGCTCTTATTTAATAAGAGCCGCTCGCGCCTGTAAATAATTTATCGAGGTGCCGTTAAATGTCCTTTTGTTCAAAGGCTCATACAGCTATTATACTTTCATGCCCACTCAGAAAGATAACCTGCAAAGTGCTATCAAATCCATTATTCAATTGGGGGGAATTGACGAAAGTCAATTGAATCCCCTGCCCTCGTCCGGATCATATGCGCTGATTATCGATGTAGCCAGAAAAATAAATTTAAGACCAGAAAAACCGTGGACCATTGAACCTGGAATTTACATCTACGCGGGTCGGGCCAGTCGATCACTTCCCGCCCGCCTGGAGCGACATAAAAAACGAGTCAAACCCATCCACTGGCACATTGACTGGATTACCACTCACCGATCTGCCAAAATCATGAACACAATTATTCTGCCTGACCACCCTGAACAAGAGTGCGCTATTATTCGAGCACTCGTGAGCACCACTTCATCATCGTTCCCCTTTCGCCGATATGGTAGCAGTGATTGTAAAGAAGGGTGCCCAGCCCACTTAATAATGATAGCAAACAGTAAAAGGCCATACATTGCCTGAATCCCCTCTATTGCTGTTTAAAATGTGTTCCGCATAAAGACATTTATAAAACACCGCCATCCAATATTCCTTTTAAATAAACCATTTTATGGCTGTGAACAAAGTTCGACATCTGGGAGTCACAGAAAATGATGAGATAGTAGGGGTGTTATCAGTGAGAGATCTGGTTCACTATTTTACCAACCCCAGGCTTAGAACCTGGTAGCAAGATAACAAGTAACTGCAAGAGGAACACATTGCCTATTAATAAATTGAATTGCAGGTGTATTATTCAAGAAACTGGCTATGGGGGAGGCTTGTGGATTTCATGAGGTACTTGTCAACGCTTCGCGCGGCTTCTCGTCCTTCGGCAATGGCCCAAACCACCAGTGATTGACCGCGAGTCATATCTCCGGCGGTGAAGACGCCATTAACACTGGTCATTTTATTTTCATCACACCACACATTTCCACGACCATCGAGTTTAACATCAAGCTCCTTGATCATACCTTCGTGAACCGGATGCACGAACCCCATGGCAAGTAACACCAGATCAACATCAAGCTCAAACTCAGAACCCGCAATCTCCAGCATTTGAGGGCGACCTGTCCTGGGGTCAGGATCACCAAATTTCACACGAATAGCGTGTACTTTGTTCACCCTGCCATTTTCACCGGTGAACTTTTTGGTGGAAACACAATAGTCTGTCACATCAGCTTTTGATTCCTTGTGGGATGAACTGACACGCATGACCCTGGGCCATTCGGGCCAGGGGTTGGTCATCCCACGTGTTTCAGGAGGTTGCGGCAGTAATTCAAATTGATACACATTCTTTGCTCCCTGGCGGAGGGAGGTACCAAGGCAGTCCGAGCCAGTATCACCTCCTCCCATGATCAAAACATTTTTATCTTTTGCCGTTATAGAAATATCATCAGGGATGGTGTCCCCTTCATTACGTTTATTTTGCTGAGGCAGAAAATCCATCGCAAAATGAATACCATCCAAATCACGTCCCTCAACTGGAAGGTCGCGAGACTTCTCTGATCCACCACAAAGCACAACCGCGTCAAAGTTATCTCTTATTGTTTCAAGAGGAACATCCACACCAACATTAATCCCGGTGCGAAAAATAATTCCTTCATCTTCCATTAACTTGATTCTGCGCTTGACCACTCTCTTATCAAGTTTGAAATGAGGAATCCCGTACATCAGAAGTCCGCCAGCCCGATCAGCCTTCTCATAAACGGTTACCAGATGCCCTGCCTCATTGAGCTGAGCGGCACAGGCCAAACCAGCGGGACCCGACCCAATAACAGCAACCTGTTTTCCAGTTTTATTTTGCGGCGGTTTTGGCGTTATGTAATTTTTTTCAAATCCATTATCAACAATAGCTTCTTCAATATTACAAATGGTCACTGGCAATTCGTTGATCCCAAGGACACATGCTCCTTCACAGGGCGCGGGACAAACTCGCCCAGTAAATTCTGGAAAGTTATTTGTCTTGAGCAATAGGGCCAGAGCTTCTTTCCATCTACCCCGATAGACCATATCATTCCAGTCCGGGATCATATTCCCCAATGGACACCCGGTATTGCTTTGACAGAAAGGGACTCCACAATCCATGCAACGAGCCCCCTGCTCTTTATATTTTTTTTCAGGAAGAGGTGTATAAACCTCCTGATGATCCTTCAACCGTTCATCAACAGGACGGGAAGCAGGTACCTCCCTTTCATACTGCATGAAACCTTTAATAGCACCCATCAAACAACCTCCATTCAGTAGATGCATTAGAAACAACAATCACCTTTTCAAACGGCATGAATATTTTATAAGCGCTCATCATGCGACCTCTTCAAGTTTCTTGAGTTTTCTTTCTTCCAGTACCCGCCGATAATCCTTTGGAAATACCTTGACAAACTGCGGCAAGGTTTCTTCCCACTCATCAAGGATTTTTTTAGCAACAGTACTGTCCGTATACAAATGATGCTCTTGAATCAGTTTCTTCAATAAGTTGATATCGTCATCTTCATCAACAGCTACTAGATCGACTAACTCTTTGTTGCAATGGACATCAAACAGGTTATTACGATTTAACACGTAAGCAATGCCGCCACTCATTCCTGCGGCGAAATTTCTTCCTGTTTCTCCAAGGATAACCGAGACTCCACCCGTCATGTATTCACAACCATGATCGCCAACACCTTCAACCACAGCATGACAACCACTGTTACGAATGCAAAATCGTTCACCAACCACGCCGCGCAAAAATAATTTTCCCGCGGTCGCGCCATAAAGGATCACGTTCCCCGCAATAATATTATCCTCTGGAACAATGGTAGATTCTGGTGGTGGACGGACAATAATATTTCCACCTGAGAGTCCTTTGCCGACGTAATCATTAGCGTCACCAGCCAGATTGAAAGTAACTCCTCTCGCCAGAAACGCGCCAAAACTCTGGCCCGCTGAGCCTTTAAAATTTATATTAATCGTATCTTCTGGCAATCCTTCTCCACCATACTTTTTGGAGATTTCATAACTGAGCATTGCGCCGACTGCTCTGTGAGTATTTCCTATGTTGATATCCAGATTGATCTTTTCCCCACTCTCCAGCGCCCTGGCACTTTCCTTTATCAACTGGTGGTCAAGGGCATTATCCAGATCAACACTTAGATCCTGTTTGCAAACATTACGCGTTGCCACAGATGCAGGCATCACCGGCTTATAGAGAATATTTGATACGTCAACACCACTGGATTTCCAATGTTCAATGGCGTTGTCTGCTTCCAGGTAATCAACTCGTCCGATGAGTTCATCGTATTTGCGGACACCGAGTTCGGCCATCACTTCTCGAGCTTCCCTAGCGATGAAGGTAAATAAATTAACTATGTGGTCTGCCGACCCGGAAAATCTATTTCGCAGTACAGGGTCTTGTGTAGCGATACCTACAGAGCAGGTGTTCAAGTGACATTTGCGCATCATGATACATCCCATCGTGAGAAGCGCGATGGTAGAAAACCCTATTTCATCGGCCCCCAGAAGCGCACCGATAACAACATCGCGTCCGGTTTTAAACTGCCCATCCACCTGCACGCGAATCCGCCCGCGAAGATCATTCAACACGAGAACCTGCTGAGTTTCCGAAAGTCCCAGTTCCCACGGCAATCCCGCGTGTTTAATAGAGGTTTGAGGCGAAGCCCCGGTACCGCCATCATGCCCACTGATAAGAACGCCTTCCGCTCTCGCTTTGGACACACCCGCCGCGATCGTTCCCACCCCTACTTCGGCCACCAGCTTTACGCTCACATCAGCAGTTGGGTTTGCGTTGTGCAAGTCAAAAATCAATTGTTGCAGGTCTTCGATGGAATAAATATCGTGGTGCGGTGGCGGAGAAATCAAAGTAACTCCTGGAGTGGAGTTTCGGAGCTGTGCGATATATTCAGAAACCTTGTGTCCCGGCAACTGCCCACCCTCGCCCGGTTTGGCGCCCTGTGCAATTTTAATCTGAATTTGATCGGCGTTGGTGAGGTAATAACTATTAACACCAAATCTGCCAGAAGCAACTTGCTTGATACTACTGCGACGGGAGTCACCATTTGAATCTGGAGTATAACGGTCCGGATCTTCTCCGCCCTCTCCCGTATTGCTTTTGCCACCAAGTCTGTTCATGGCAATGGCTATGGTTTCATGTGCTTCCCGTGAAATCGACCCTATGGACATCGCTCCGGTACAAAACCGTTTGGTAATTTCCGAGATCGGCTCTACCTGGTCAATGGGAATCGAATTCCTTTTCTTGAACTTCAATAATCCGCGTAAAGTACAACGCCGGGTATTTTCTTCATCTGCCTGATGGGAAAACTTTTTAAATGTTGAGTAGTTATTGGATCGTGTCGCGTGTTGCAGGAGAGCAATTGATTCAGGATTCATCATGTGCTCCTCGCCGCCTCGTCGCCAATGATAGTTTCCTCCGGCATCGAGGACTGCCGGAACATGATGAACTTTTCTATAAGCAGATTGGTGACGCTCCAAAGTTTCTCTTGCGATCACATTGAGCGCGGCTCCATTTACTCTCGAAGGCGTACCGGTAAAGTATTTTTCGATAACATCATCTCCCAAGCCAACCGCTTCAAAAATTTGCGCTCCTCGATAACTCTGGATAGTGGATATCCCCATCTTCGCGATGATCTTGTATAATCCTTTACGAGTGGATTTAATGAAATTAGAAACGACCACTCCCTGATCAACATCTTTAACAAAAATATCTTCCTTCGCCGTTTCCATAGCCGTTGCATAAGCCAGGTATGGACATATCCCGCCGGCGCCATAACCGATGAGTAGCGCAAAATGCATCATTTCCCTCGGCTCACCAGTCTCAATGACCAATCCCACACGAGTCCTGGTCTTTTCACGCAACAAGTGGTGGTGAACTCCAGAGACTGCCAGTAAGCTGGGTATTGCCGCATGTTCGGCATCCATATCCCGGTCAGAAAGTACAATGATGGTCGCTCCATCCTCAATGGCCCTGGATGAGCTAAGACACAACCGCGCCATCGCTTTTTCAAGCCCTGAATTTCCACCAGCAACGTTAAAGACCGTGGACAGAACAACTGTTTTCATCCCTTGCTGGTCCAGAGCCTTAATTTTAGCCAGTTCTTCACAAGTTAAAATAGGATGTGATAGCTTGAGCTTGCGACAATGCTCTGGTGATTCCGTAAGCAGATTTCGCTCTTTGCCCAGGGTGATATCCATACTCATCACCAGCTCTTCCCTGATGGAATCGACCGCCGGATTGGTCACCTGTGCGAACAGTTGTTTGAAATATTGAAACAGTAGTTGAGGGCGTTGAGAGAGTACAGCAAGCGGCGTATCGTTGCCCATGGAACCAGTCGCTTCTTCCCCCCGCGCAATCATTGAAGAAAGAATAAACTTGATATCCTCGGCGGTATAACCAAACGCGATCTGCCGACTGCGTAATGTTTTCGTGTCAACTTTAAAAGATTCGTCAACCGCAGGCAGGTCTTCTATGTTGACCTGATTATCCTTAACCCATTTTGTATAAGGGTTCTGCGTAGCGTACCGCTTTTTAATTTCATCGTCTGCGATAATCCTGCCTTCACGAATATCTACGAGAAACATTTTACCCGGCTGTAGCCGGCCCTTGAAAGCGATATTAGCCTCATCAATTGGCAGAACACCCACTTCAGATGCCATCACAACAAGATCGTCTTTGGTAACTATATAGCGGGAAGGCCGCAGACCGTTTCGATCCAGCACCGCGCCAATAACTTCCCCATCTGTGAAAGCGATGGAAGCAGGACCATCCCAGGGTTCCATCATGGAAGCGTGGAATTCATAAAAACCCTTTTTCTCTTCGCTCATAGATTCGTGTCCCGTCCACGGTTCAGGAATCATCATCATCACCGCATGAGGGAGTGCGCGTCCTGTCATAGCGAGCATCTCCAGGGCATGGTCAAAATCTGCCGAGTCACTTCCACCCGGAGCTATGACCGGGAGAACTTTATCCACTTCTGGAAAGAGTTCCGTTTCAAACATAGCCTCCCTGGCCCGCATCCAATTGTGATTACCGCGTACCGTGTTAATCTCACCATTGTGAGCAATAAATCGCATTGGCTGGGCGCGTCCCCAGGAAGGAAAAGTATTGGTGCTGTAGCGTGAATGCACAAGAGACAAAGCGGAGTCGAGTTCAGGATCGTTTAAATCTAAAAAATACGTCTCCAACTGAGTGGACATCAACTGTCCTTTATAACAGAACGTTCTGGTGGACAGGTTACAGATATAAAACGAAACAAAAAACTCAGCCTCTCCAGAGTAGTGAATCTCTTTACCGACCTGCTTTCTAACTCTGTAAAGTCGGCGCTCCAACTCATCCTGATCTATAGTTTCGTCACCCTGCCCAATAAAAGGTTGCCAGATTTCCGGTTCCGCGTCCCTGGCAACACGCCCTATAGTGGTATTGTCAACAGGGACCTTGCGCCATCCTAGTAATGAAAGACCTTCTTCCTTGATAGACTTATTAAAAATATCAAGGAAGGAATGGATGCGCACATCTTTGGGGAAGAAGACCAACCCACTGCCATATTTACCGGGTTCGGGTAAATCGATATCAAGCTTGGCACACTGAGATTGGAAAAACTTGTGTGGCATCTGGATCAACAGTCCAGCTCCATCGCCCGTAAGCGGGTCACTGCCACAGGCTCCACGATGCTCCAGCTTATTGAGTATCTCAATTCCCTGAAGAACTATCTCATGAGAACGCTCGCCCTTCATATTGACCACAAACCCTATTCCGCAGTTCTCTTTTTCATTGGCGGGATCATAAAGACCCTGTTTTT
>CAJWQP010000072.1 GCA_913045445.1 uncultured Nitrospina sp.
TTAATTATTACTATTTTTCAGGAAATAGTTGTTTCTAATTACTTTCTGCATAACTTTTCCTGATCCAAACATATCCCCTATTCTTCATTCATAAATCATTGAATTGTATTTGGCTTGGGGGTATCATGCTTTTTCCCGTTTTTCCCATATCATATTCCTTTATCGCAGTGTTTTACAAGATATGAAAGAATTCGCAAAAATCCTTAAATATGCTCGTCCATATACCAGGAGCATCGTCTTTGCCTTCGTGTGCCTCTTGCTAACGTCAATGGCAAGCCTGGTATTGCCTTTGATTGTCCGCAACATGATAAATGCGGTAGTAGTCATGAAAAATGCAGACCTATTAAACGATTTGACCCGTGATCTGGTGATCATCATTTTATTTCAGGCTGTTTTTGCGGTAACACACAATTATATTCTAGGCTTTGTCGGGCATCGTGTCACCACCGATTTCCGGATAGAGCTGTTTGCTCACATTCAGTCTCTTTCTTTACAATTCTTTCAGGGCAGACGGGTAGGAGAAATTTTGTCGCGAATGAGTAATGACATCACAGTCATTCAAAATGCTCTGGTATCCATACCGGTCGCCGTTTTGCGGCAATCGATCACTTTGGTGGGAGCGCTGGCCATTATCTTTTATCTAAACTGGAAGCTGACCGGCCTGATCCTGCTTGTATTGACTCCATTAATGTTGTTCGCGAGGATTTTTGGAAAACGTCTGCGTAACCTTTCAGAAAATGTACAGGATAAAATAGCGCAGGCTCAGGTTGTTCTGGAAGAGGTCGCTTCTTCCATCAAGATAGTCAAATCCTATACCCGTGAACCCTACGAAAAAAAACGCTTTGAAAATGAAATCGAAAACGCGTTTGAAAAAGCGATAAGCAAAATACGTATCTCCGCTTTCTTTGGTCCGTTTATCCTGGGGCTCACCTTTCTCGTTTCGGCAATGTTGATCTGGTATGGAGGCCAGCAGGTCATGCAGGGAGCAACAACGCCCGGAGAGCTGGCGGCTTTTTTTCTCTACGCGCTGATCATGGCGGGTCCGATAGGAACCTTTGTCAGAATCTATACCCAACTGCAAGAAGCGTTGGGCGCTGTTCGGAGAGTTTATGAAATCCTGGATACCCGGCCCATCATTGAAAATCCGGAAAACCCCGTTCAACTGACATCCCTTAAAGGTCATATCCACTTTGATAAAGTGGTGTTCGGTTATAAAGAAGACACATCAGTTTTAAAAGATGTGAGTTTCGAAGTTCATCCCGGCGAAACGGTAGCGCTGGTCGGACCCAGCGGCGCGGGAAAATCTACCACCGTTCAATTATTGCTCCGGTTTTTTGATCCGCAATCTGGATCCGTTAAGTTGGATGGACACGACTTAAATTCGCTTGACCTGAAAAATTATCTGGATCAAATCGCTCTGGTGCCTCAGGAAACGCTTCTGTTTGGCGGAACTATCCGTGAAAACATCATGTACGGCAAGCTGGATGCTACCGAGGCAGAGGTCGTGGAAGCTTCAAAATCGGCTCACGCTCACGAGTTTATTATGGAACAACCTAACGGTTACGACACTCTGGTTGGAGAAAAAGGAGTCAAACTTTCTGGCGGCGAACGCCAGAGAATAGCGATTGCCAGAGCTTTGCTTAAAGATTCAAAAATCCTGGTGCTTGATGAAGCAACCTCGGCACTGGACAACCAATCGGAAATGCTGATCCAGGAAGCTCTCGAAAGACTAATGCGAGGACGCACCACTTTCATCATCGCTCATCGTTTGAGTACCGTTCACAATGCAGACAAAATCATCGTCCTTGACAAGGGAACCGTGGTTGAATCAGGTAGTCACAACGAATTAATGGCGAACGAAAGTTTATACCATCACCTTTACACCATGAAACTTATCGAAGCCCAATCCCCCAGCGAAACACCTGCCTGACACCAGACACCCGCCAGAAAAAATTGAATGCGCAAAACCGTCACACTGCATAAAAAGGAAAATAGAGCGACCTCGAACTTGAAGAACCCACTCAACAAGACAGCGCCAGCCAAATATAAAAACCGTTGCGGCTGTCTCCTCTCGACACAACGCACCAGGCAATACAAATTGAGGACACATAGAGTTTTCCGTCATGGAAGATAGGAATTCATTTCCTCAATGATTTCACGGTGGGCTTGAGCCAGTTCGACAAGATTTTTGTCGCCGCGCGGACTGATAGCCATTCGCTTTTTAACATCTGTAATTCGTTGAACAGAACGCTCAATCGATTCTTTAGCGATATGCCCTTCTTCAACATCCCGGATCAGCCGATCCTGCAAAGAAAGTATTTTTTCGCGGTCATGGCAGATGAGATAAAGGTCGACCTCTGCGGCTGTTCCAAGCCTGGGAATCGAATCAAATGGAATATGCTTTTCTATCGCTTTCATTTCCAGATCATCCGTCATGACAAGCCCGCCAAAACCCAATTTTTCTCGCAGAATATTTTTCATAATACTCGGCGAAAAAGTAGCCGGGAGCTCGCTGTCCCAGGCAGAGTAAATCACATGAGCCGTCATGATCACCTCCAATCCATGCTTGACCGCTTCGGCAAAAGGTTCCAACTCAATCTTTTCCAGTGAAACTATATCACGATCAACATAAGGCAACTCCAGATGTGAGTCTCTGTCAGTATCACCATGCCCAGGGAAATGTTTGCCGACAGGAATAACACCCGCCTCATAAATTCCATCTATAACCGCCTTCCCAAGCCGGGCGGCCCATTCAGGATTATTGCTCAAAGCCCGCATACCAATGATCGGATTTTCCGGATTCGTATTAACATCCAGAACCGGCGCGTATACCATATTGATCCCAACCACTTGCATTTCCCGACCAAGCGCCAGCCCAAATCTTCGAGCGAGTGATTCAGAACGAGCCACACCCAGACAACCTGGCCGGGGAAATGCGCTGAACGGCGCCTTTAATCGCGACACCCGCCCACCCTCCTGATCCACAGAAATGAACAGAGGAACCTCGACCGGACATAACATGGCCAGAGATTGAAGCTCGCTTATAAGCTTGATCAATTGATCCGGATTCTCAAAATTGCGCTCGAACAGGATGAGTCCACCAATACGACGATCCACGATCAACTCCTCCAGGTCTGAGTTGAGGTGAGCCCCTTCAAACCCGGCTACGAGCATTTGTCCGGTTAAGTCTGTTAAGGAAAAATTGGAATTCAAAGTTTTACCTTGGGGGTTCTCACGGCAGAAGGTGGATCGCCAGGGGGCCTTTCATTAGTTTCCCACCACAGCATGATGAGAAAGGGCCTTTTTGTCATTCTGAGGAGTTTAACGCCAAAAAATCCAGAGTTACACAAAGGTCTCGTTAGATGAGGAACATTGCCCTTCCTCAAGTCCGTATGTTAACATAACTTTTAAAGCTTAAAACATTTCCATCACCGATAAAAAACTAATGTCTCGTAGAGTCGTCGTCACCGGGTTGGGCGTAATGAGTCCAAACGGGACCGGTAAAAATACTTTCTGGGAAAACACATGCAATGGAGTCAGTGGAGTAAAGCGTATCTCCAGCTTTGACGCTTCCGCCCTTTCCTGCCAGATCGCAGGTGAAGTTCAGGACCTTGATCCATCGGAATATTTTTCAGAAGCGGATCTCAAAAAACTTCCCAGGGCCGTGCCGCTGGCAATCGCCGCGTCAAAAGAAGCGCTGGATGATGCCGACATAGACCTGAAACAATTTGATGAAGACGACTTTGAAAACCTGGGCGTTATAGTTGGAACAGGCGGAGCCGGGTTTGATTTTTCAGAAAAACAATTTGCAATATATTTTTCAGGTAAGAAAAATAAAATCAGCCCCTATGCCATTTCCAATTCGCTGGTAGGGATGCTTTCCAGCGAGATTTCAATATATTTTGGTCTTCAGGGTCGTAGCCATGTCATTTCCAATGGTTGCACCAGTTCCACCGACGCAATCGGATACGCCTTTAACACGATCCGGTCCGGACAGGAAAACTGGTTGTTAACCGGCGGCGTTGAGGCTTGCGTTACTCCGGCCATGATGTGCGGTTTCGAACGAATGCGAGTTAACCCAACGAACTTCAATAACGAACCCGACCGTGGGTCCCGTCCGTTCAATCGCGACCGGGAAGGTTTCGTCCTGTCGGAAGGAAGCTGGATGATGGTCATCGAAGAACTTGAACACGCCAAACAGCGCGGCGCGAAAATCTATGGCGAGGTTCTCGGATATGGTTCAACCTGCGATGCATACCATAGAGTGGCCATTATGCCTGATGGCAAACAATCCACCCGAGCCCTTCGCGTGGCTCTGAAAGATGCCAGGATAAACAAGGAACAAGTGGACTATATTAATTTTCACGGAACCTCTACGATCATCAACGATAAAGTGGAAACGCTGGCAGTGAAAAATGCATTCAACAGCTTTGCCGATAAAATCCCCGTCAGCTCAACCAAATCGATGGTCGGGCATCCGCAAGGAGCCTCTGGCGGGCTCGGCGTGACCGTCTCCCTGCTTTCCCTGCATCATAACTTTTTAACACCGACGATCAATCAGGAAAACCCTGATCCTGCGTGCGACCTGGACTATGTTTCCAATGAAGGGCGGGAAAATAAACTGGACATTGCCATAAGCAACTGCATATCCTTTGGTAGTAAAAATTCAGCGCTCGTACTGGGGAAATTTTCTGGATGAAACAAAACCTTTCAAATCTACCACGCTGGATAGTTTTTGGAGCAGTAATGTTTACAGGCGCGTGTTCAGGCAAACTGGTAGGAGTGAATGTCACCGTTGTCGATCAAAAAACAGCCCTGGAAAACCAGATTCTGGGTAGCTATGAAGAACTGGGCAACGAAATGATGATGGTGGCCTCCGTCCGGTCGGTGGATGAAGAAGGGAAACTCAAAACGGTCGCGGAAATTCCAAAGGCTAAAAAAACCGCAATCCGGGCCATGCAAAGGCAGGAATTTAACAAAGACGATATTCAGAAATTCAAACAAACAGGCTGTGCAGGAGAAGGCAACCAGGGCCTTCTGGTCTACTTCGACAATGAAGAAACTCAAAAGAACCCAAAATACAAAGAATTTGTTAAAACCCTCATCAAGGAAGAAAACGAAGACCGTCTCGTCATACTGAACCGCATCGTTGCCACAAACGAGAGCTTCTCAGAGGACGACCTGCCAAAAGTCCAGAAAATCTATGCCGAACTCAACCGCGATAACGCCAAAGCCGACGAAAAGATACAACAGGAAAACGGCGCCTGGACAACCGTTAAATAACACGGTTACCCAAATCAACGGTAAGGCATTTTATTGCCTTGAAGCTGTCTCTCGATATCCAGTTCATACTGGTTTTCCATTCGGACAAACTCTTCAAATTCTCGCGGACTCTTAAACTCAAAAGAGCGGGGCTCCTTTTGCCCGCAAATTTCCTCATCCTGCTCAACCACCAGCACATTTTTTTCTATTGACTGAATGGAAAACTTTTTCCGTGTTTTAAACTTTTCAAAGATTTCTTTGTAAACAGGCTCAAGATTGAGTGCCATAATAAACTCCTGCGTTATTTTTTTGCAAATTATTGATCCTCTATGATAGCGTCACACAAAATCTAAATCAATCGTATTACCCTAAAAAGATGAAATGGGTTTTTGTTTTCACACAAAAAAAACTACCAACCGAAAATAATCTATGATAATCTCCCTTTTGTACTCATTTTGTACGGATACAAAGAGTAATACCAAGGCATCCCTCCGGCTAGAATCCAACCAGCCGGAAACCTGCCGGAGCAGAGAAGCCGTTCTGCAACCTTCTAGCCTCAATCGTCATTAGTTTGAGGACTTCTTCCAGGAAAACAATGCCTCCCAAGTTGACTCTTCACAAACTGGCTGAAAACCTGATTCGGGAATCGAGTGCTCCATTCACTGCCGAGGATTTTGAAAAAAGAATTCAGGAAAAATGGGAACGAGAGATATCCACCTCTACACTAAAACAACTAAAGAAGAAGCTTTCCCATCACAATCACCTCATCGGAACCGGTTCAAATGATTTTTTACCCGTACCAGTGGTACTGCAAAAAATAGGAAATCTTCCTTTATCTATTCGCCTGGGTAAGTTCGAAATCAGCAAGAAAGTGTTCTTCCCCGGACACCGACTCATTCCTTTCGTTTCAAACGATAAAATAGAACCCGACCTCACCTTCCTTGATCTGGAAGAAAAGGAAATTCCAAAACAAAAACAACCATTTCCTATTGAAGATATCATCCGTTACTACCAATACTCAGGTCCCAATCATTTTCCTGACGAAATCCAGGTCAACGACTGGGTCCCCGAAAAAAGCTCTCTTGTTGTAACCGCCTGGGACCTGTCCAAAATCATCCGACAATACAAACTAAAAGAAGGGGACGTTTTATTAATCAACCTGATAGATTATAAAAAAGGGATTTTTCGTGTTCAACCTTGCCATAAAAAGGAATTGCACCTTGCACGGCTGAAGATGAGGTCGCTGTTTACCTCCATGGAAGCCGCATTGAGCAAACTTTGTGACAACGACTCATTTTGCTCGGCCGGACTCGAAAAACAACTCCTTTACACTCTTTATCACACGGATGAAAGCCTGCTTCAAGTTCCAGCATTTTCATTGACCGACTTTCTGGAGTCGCTGACCGAACTCGAAGTGGCAACTTGCGAAGAAGGAGGCGGAAAATTGGTTCCGGGCTGGAAAATTCACCCCAACCAATTCGTCTGCGATGAAAAACCAAGAATCCCGAGAGGGGAAACAGGCTCTCTGGACAAAATATTCCGTGACCTAGATCTGGCATTCAATAGAGATGAATTTGTTGCCATCCTTTATACCGTTATGGGATCAGAAGCGTATAGACTTGAATTGGTGTTCAACACACTATTTGGCGGCGAAGGAAAACTATTCCGCGATCAAAATCAACGCGAGGTATTTTATAGTCATCTCAGAAAATTGCTGAAAAAGATTTGTGCCGAGTTGAAAAACCCCGAATCTAAAGTGATCGTTACCCTGCGCAACCAAACGGTTGGCATCAAACTCAGCCTGATAGAAGTTCTGAGGTTTCTGGAAAAAAATGAGGCCGGATTGAAAGATTTACCGCCTGACCTTCTGGAAAAAATCCATGATCTGGATCATTTTTGCAGGGAAACCCTAACCCGCCTAGCGGATCGGTCTGGAGTCCCCGACCTGAAATTCATTCACGACGCAAGACTTGCCATAAAAATCATGCTGCCTCACGCGGCGTCCTTAGAAGAAGAGATTTACTACCAGCTTGGCTTTTATTAAGCAAGCTGCTAGTAAATCACTGCCAGCCATTTCACCCGGTGGTTATTGGTATCCCCTGTTCCAGAAGTGTTCGCTTCCCACCTCTATTTAAAGCAACCGCTTTGCCTCTTAATGCATGACCAGAGACTTCCTCTATCCTGACCTTAACCATGTCACCCGGGCGAATCCGATTTTGGTCGCCGGTGAAGTTAACCGACCAGTAGTGAGGATTGCGACCTCTGAAATCTGCGCCGGGACGAGAACTTCTCCCTTCCACCAAAACATCCACCTCTTGCCCTGCAAATTTCTGCCCCTGTTCCCGCGTCAACCTGTTTTGCAATTCGATGGTTCTTTGCAAACGCTCAGACTTCACAGATTGCGGAACCGAGTCGGGGAAATCCTGCGCCGGTGTTCCGGGACGTGGACTGTAGGTGAACATATAACTGCTACTGAATTGCACCCTTTCTATCAAAACAAGCGTGTCTTCAAACTCCGAATCCGACTCACCCGGATAACCCACAATAATGTCTGTGGACAAAGCAACATCGGGCACCGCCGATTTCAGTTCATCGATCAAAGAAATATATTCTTCCGCCGTGTGTGTTCTGCGCATTTCTTCAAGAATCCGGTTGTTCCCACTTTGCACCGGAAGATGTAAGTGATTTGCCAGAATATCAATATCCTTGTAGGCCGCAATACACTCCTTCGTGAAATCTTTCGGATGGCTCGTGGTAAATCGCAGGCGCTCCACACCCGGAATCGCGGCAACCCGGTACAACAATTCATGGAAAGGAACCGCCTGTTTCAACCCTCGTTTGCCATAAGCATTGACATTTTGCCCCAACAAAATAATCTCACGCGCTCCTCTGGATACCAACAGCCGGACTTCCCGTTCAATCTCCAGAGCTTCCCGGCTCTTTTCCCGGCCGCGAGTGCCCGGAACCACGCAGAAGGTGCAAAACTTATCACAGCCTTTGATTATGTTAACGAAAGTGCTGGGACCCGGATGTAGCGGGGTTTCACCCGCAAACTCGGGAATACTATAGTTCTTTTCCGTGTCGAATTCGGTTCTTACCACCGGCCCATTCTTTCCCTTAACCTCGTCCACGACTTGAACAATATGCTCAATCCCGTCAGGTCCCAAAACAAGATCAACAAATGGAATTTTTTCCAGTAACCGCTCCCCCTCCTGCTGAGCCAGACAGCCCGTAAATCCGAGGATCAGATCAGGGTTGGCCATTTTCAGCGGTTTCAAATTGCCAGCCAGAGAATAAATTTTCTGCTCCGCTTTTTCCCGGATCGAACATGTATTGATGAGGATTAAATCTGCTTCACCCATCTGCCCCGTGCGAACATAACCCGAATGGAACAATAACAACTCCATGCGATCCGTATCCGCCACATTCATCTGGCAACCAAATGTATCCAAATAAACCTGTTTCATTAAGAAAAGACTCTATCTGTAAGATTTGAGCGCAAACACCTCTGGCTGATGTTCACTGTTACCGACTGTCTGCGACACAGTCACCAGACAACTTTGAGAATTCCAGACTCTTTCGTATAGCCTAAATCAAACCAGGATATTGTCAATTGTATCCAGGAATTCAGACACTTTATTCGGCTTGGTGATATAAGAATGAAATCCCATATCCAAAGCATTTTTTATATTTTCACCCATAGTATCCGCAGTTAAAGCAATGACAGGAATATGTTTAGTCTCACTGATACCTTCTTCCACTCAATCCAATAACATCGCTGGCTACTATCATCCCAACTTTAAGATTAGCAAGTTTTATAAAAGGCATAATTTTTCTATAAACTGTGTGCTTTTTAAGAAATACCTCTATTCAAAGCACCACAACTTTTCCATGTGAACCACTTTAACAGAGGATTCGATATCAAGCTTTTTCAGAAACTACTTAGTTAGCGCACTAATCTACTGTGCACCATCGTGGCCTCTCAAATGTAGCCTTTTAAACGTACCCAGGGCGCATTTGCCTCCATAACACATGCTCTCTTCCCTTTTTTTCGTGGCATTGGGATATGGAAATTTTAAGCCAAAACACCCTTGCGTTCAACCGGGAACTGACCTCGCGACAAACAGTCAGGAAATGTTGCACGCCCATAAAAAATACAACCCGTGCCCCCACAGCGAGTGGCTGCTCGGCGCAGGGCCTAAAAACACACTGGGACCTCAGTCCATGGAAGAAGACAAATCAACTGACCGTTATTGCCAGTGGGTCTGGTGGTGTTCGAAAAATTCAGATGCTTCCTCAAGTACCGTCCGCGCTTCTTCAGGCCCCCCGAAACCCTTTGACTGCATCTTGTCCGATCCTTTATAGCCAACAAACCAGATTTCAAGAATCTGGGATATCCCGGGAAACTTTTCATCCAGTTCCACGATTGAATCCGCTTTATACAATGGAGAGTTGGCAAGCACCGCGATGAGCTTGTCATCTCTTTCCTCTCTGTCACTCAACTTCAGCACCCCTATCAATTTTGCTTCGACAACCGAACCCCTGAGAACAGGCGGACCCAGGGCAATAACGTCAAGCGGGTCACCATCGCCACCCATTTCCCTTGAAAGCAGGGTCCGTGGAATCATTCCATAATTTCCCGGATACCCGATGTACTTGAGGACCCGTGGTTTTCCTTTTTTGAAATTCCACGCCAAAGCTCCGTCCGGTTTTCGCACCTCCCATTTTTCCGTCCTGCCGGCAGGAATTTCAACAACTACGTTGACTTTGCCCTCAGCAGAACGACTGGGGTAATCATTCAATAAATTTTTTGGCCCCGCCAGAGTATAGGGATCGAGGAATTTAAGATCTGGCGCAATGCCGTAAATTATCCCATCATCAGCATTTACCGGATCATACCCAACAAGGAGCAGACAGATAAGGACCGCCCCCGTCAGAGCGTGTTTTTTCAAGCTGTCCATAGAGAACGTATTCATAAACAGGAATCTCAAATAATCCAACTCACCAGTGAATGTAGAGACACTAGGCCAAGCCGTCCTCCCTTTCAACCGGAAAATGGCTATGAGGGATAGCCCGGGTCTGGACCGCAGACACATGATTAATATAAATTTGTTTAAATCTATATATAGTTTGGTTATTTTTTAATTATTTTTATCTTTTATGATTGACAATCCGGCCTTTTTATACTAATCTGGCACCAATCCAATAAAAGAAAGCAAAAGGTCCATACAGTTGGAGCTGTTTTAGGACCAAATTCGAAGGAGGGTTCACGTGGTGGCCAAGTCTAATTCTGTTCGTCAAATTCGCGAAGCCAAAATGATGAGCAAGGCAGAGTTGGCGCGTAAGGCTGATGTAACTGTCCAAACCATTGATCGTATCGAGAAGGGGAATGACTGTCGGCTCGACACTAAGCGCAAGATCATTTTAGCGCTGGGCTATAAACTGGCTGATCGATCAAGAATTTTTAGTAAAGAAGACCTTAAAGGGGACAAGTAAAAAGCCGAGTGCCAACAAAAAGAAATCGTAAAAAGCTTGAATGTTTGAAGGGGGTTTTCCCCTTTCACCGCACCTTAGATGAAATTGATTAAAAAAGATTTGAGGGTTGGCGGAGATGAGAAACACGAGTCCGATGGATGCAAAAAATAATTTTCATCACAACCCATCAACGCGCATATCGGGACAATTTGGGCTGACTTTAGGAAAATACTGAAAAATGACTCAATTTGTTAAAAAAATCAATCACCCGTGTGAACAAAAAATAACACTGCGCAAACTCTCGCGCGAACGGAACTTTAATAATTACCTTATTTTCTAATGTGTTATGAGCACCTGGCGATCTGGTACATTGCTTGCTTTTGTTTATAGCTCCCTGTTACCACAAACTCTGAGATCGTAGACATATTATGTTTTTAGACGAAAACACACCATTGGTTGCGGTTGACATAGGCTCTCATTCAGCCGTAATCGCTCAGTTGAACCTGATCAAAG
>CAJWQP010000073.1 GCA_913045445.1 uncultured Nitrospina sp.
GATGAGATGAAAAAGTACTTTTTGATGATTTTTCTTCCTTCAGTGGTATTGGTTGGAATAGTCCTTTTGATCTTCTATGTTTCCTTTACTCGTATCGAGGGAAAGATTCTTGAGAAGAATGAAATTCGTGTTGTCCAATTTCAATCAGAAATAATGCACAAGGCATTGAACGCTATTGTTTCAGATCTGCTGTTTTTATCTGGGCAAACTATTTTACAAAAACTGGCAAAAGAGAAAAAAGCAACCTTTCGTAAAATAGTCGCAAATGAATACCTCTCTTTTTCTAAAAACAAACGAACCTATGATCAAATCCGTTTTCTTGATATGAACGGAACAGAAATAGTAAGAGTCAATTTTAATCATGGACAACCTCGAATCGTGTTAGCAGAAGCACTTCAGAATAAAGCAAAACGGCACTACTTTGAAAACACGCTGCAAAGAAAACGGGGAGACGTTTTTATCTCTCCATTTGATCTCAATTTAGAAAATGGAGAAATTGAAAATCCAGCAAAACCTGTGATTCGCTTTGGTACACCCGTTTTTGACGGAGCCAACCAAAAAAGTGGAATAGTAATTCTCAACTATCTAGGGGCAGAAATGCTACAGCAACTTGAGCGATTGTCTGAAGGGAGCCTTGGGCAATTTGTCCTTCTCAATTCAAAAGGACAGTGGCTCAAGGGCTTGAATCCAGAAGATGATTGGGGTTTTATATATAAAAAGAAAACCATGCAAGCTTTGGACGATTCATTTCCTGATGCCTGGAGGCAAATCAATCAAGCGGGCTCTGGTCAATTTTACACAGCAAAAGGATTGTTTACCTTCGAAACCATTTTAAAACCTCTCTCAGATTTTGATTCCAATCTTTCTGGAAGCCATTCATGGAAAGTTGTGTCATATGTACCACCTGAGTTATTGAACACAAGATTCCATCAGTTCTTATCCGGTCTGTTAATCATTTATGGCCTTTTATCAATTGGGTTAGCACTACTTTCTTGGTATTTGGCAACAGTCCTAATGCACCGAAAAACAGAAGCTCTGAAGCGTCAACAAACAGAGAAAGATCTCAAACTATCGCTTCAAGAAAAGGTAGTACTCTTACAAGAGATCCACCATCGGGTTAAGAATAATTTACAAGTCATTTCCAGCCTATTAAAAATTCAGGCACGGTATATTGAAGATAAAGAAACTCTCGCAATATTCCAAGAAAGTAAGGATCGTATCCATGCCATGTCGGCTATTCATGAAACCCTTTATCAATCGGACGATCTGGCAAATATTCACACTAAAGATTATATCAAAAAGTTAGTGGACAACTTGTTCTTATCTTATGGGCTGGATGAGATTGTATCGATCATTGAGGTTCAAGACATCCCTTTACGTGTTGATGATGCGATTTCATGTGGTTTGATCATCAATGAGCTGGTTTCCAATTCATTGAAGTACGCTTTTTCTGGTGTACAAAAAGGAAAAATTACAATCATGATGAGCATGAATGCCGATAGTAAAATCCTATTAACAGTGAGTGATAATGGGGTTGGGCTCCCTGAAAATTTGGATATTACTACCAATAAAACAATGGGCCTACGATTGGTCCATCTCATGGTTGATGAACTCCAAGGAGATATCCAGGTTGATAAACATAAAGGAACCCAATTTCAGATTCAATTTGTTCTAACCCAACCCGTAGTGGCTTCCAATAGTCAAGAATAACATCTCACCGCTGAAAATCTAAAAGAGCTTTCAAAAGGACACTTCATTTATTAGTCCGGACTGTTAATATCAAATATTTATTCTTGAAACTATATTGATATAACATTAATTAATTGATATAATTATGTATTTAAAATAAATAAAAATATGATTGACAATCGCTATTAAATTAATTTAGTATGTATGGTAAGACGTTTCGTGTATAGAGGACAGTAATATAATCGCTCACCATCCGGCACAAGCTAAGAAGTTGTTGAAAGTAATCCTAGGGACTAACGCATTAGCGCCATAGATTTTTCAATACACCACGCTAACGCATACTCTCAATGGTTTTTCGAACTTTCAAACAGCTTCTAGAGCTGGAAGAAACCCAAAACCAGAGAGGTGCGAATGACCAAATCAAACCCCAAAGAAAATCTAGCGGAAGATACTTCCATACAAAATCAGACGGGTTTTAACCGACGTCGGTTTCTTCAACTCCTGACGGTAAGTACCACGGCAGCTGTTGTTAATCCGTTGAACGTTTTAGGGGCACAGGATGTGATTGTTGATGTTGAGAATCCGCTCAAACACTATCCAAACCGCGGTTGGGAGAAGGATTACCTGGATCAATATCATTATGACCGTACTTTTACCTGGATCTGTGCCCCAAACGATACACACATGTGCCGGATGCGGGCTTTTGTCCGAAATGGAATCATGATTCGTAGTGAACAGAATTACGACCATGACCGGTGTGGCGATCTCTACGGCAATAAGACCTCTAAATCATGGAATCCTCGTGGGTGCTTAAAAGGTTTTACCTTCCAGCGAAGAGTTTACGGTCCGTATCGTCTCGGTGGGCCAGTGATTCGTAAAGGTTGGAAAGAATGGGCTGACGCAGGATTTCCTTCTCTCTCCGACAATCCGAATTTACGCACCCAGTATAAGTTTGATGACCGTGGGAATGATGCCTTTGTCCGAGTTTCCTGGGAGAAAGCATCGGATTATTGTGCTCAGGGCCTGTTGGCTGTGGGCCGTACCTATAGTGGTTCGGAAGGTAAACGTCGTCTGATGACGGACGGTTACGAGGAGGAGATGTTGGAACACTGGCACGGCGCAGGAACTCGCACAATGAAGATTGGCTCTTCGCTTCCACTCCACGGGGTTATGGGCAAATTTGGTCTCTTTCGTTATGCCAATATGATGGCCCTGGTTGACCATCACGCTCGTGGTGCCAAACCTGATGAAGCTCAGGGAGCGCGAGAGTGGACGGAATATACCTGGCGCGGTGATCAGGCTCCTGGCCAGCCGTTTGTCCACGGTTTACAGACTTCTGACATCGATATGTCCGATCTGCGCTTTTCCAAGCTCACAATTCAGATAGGTAAAAATCTGGTTGAAAATAAGATGCCCGAATCTCACTGGCTCAACGAGATCATTGAGCGGGGTGGCAAGATTGTCACCATTACCCCTGACTATAATGCGCCATCGGCCAAAGCCGATTACTGGATCGGCACCCGCCCCGGATTGTCTGATACGGCGGTTCTTCTTGCAGTCACTAAAATCTTAATGGACAATAATTGGATCGACCGAACATTCGTCAAGCAGTTCACCGATTTCCCACTATTGGTTCGGACAGACACACTGCGTCGTCTGCGACCTGAAGAAGTCATTCAGGGTTACCAAAACAAAGACCTCCGCAATGGGCCTTCTTACAAAATCCAGGCCTTGACGGATGAACAACGGGAAAGGATTGGGGATTTCACTCTCTGGGATGAAAAGGTTGGTAAAGTGGTTGCAGTCAACCGAGAAGATGTTGGTGAGAAAGCGAACATGAATGCCGCCCTGGTCGGAATTTTCAAAGTCCAAACCGTGAATGGCCAGGAAGTCGAAGTCATGCCTGCCTACGAGATGTATAAGCGTCATCTCGAGGATTATGACCTCAAAACGGTTGAAGAGATCAGCGGTGCCAAACCGGAACTCGTTGAGCGACTGGCTCGGGATATTTGGGAAACCACCCAGGCAGGACATCCTGTTTCCCTCCATCATGGCGAGGGCACAAACCACTATTTCCATGGCACGCTGCACAACCGAGCCTGCCATCTTCCTCTAATGTTAACTGGCAACTTTGGCAAGCATGGCGCTGGTGTCTTTACCTGGGCCGGTAACTATAAAGGGGGACTCTTTCAGGCGTCATCCTGGACTGGTCCTGGAGTTGGCTCTTACACACATGAAGACCCTTTCAACCCAGTGCTTGATGAAAACGTTCGCATCGACCATCACCACTTGAAGAATTATACCTATGGGGATGATGTGGCTTTCTGGGGCCATGGTGACCGCCCCCTGATCGTCGAAACGCCTGAAGGACGGAAGGTTTTCACTGGTAAATCCCATATGCCGACACCCACAAAGCTGATGTGGTACAACAACGCCAATCTGATTAACCAGGCCAAGTGGGTCTATAACCTGATCGCCAATGTTTTCCCTAAAATTGATATGATTGTCGATCAACAAGTAGAGTGGACTGCTTCTGCGGAATACTCAGACATTGTGTTGCCTGCAAATTCCTGGGCTGAGTTCCAGGATCTGGAAATCGGCGGTTCCTGTTCCAATCCTTTTATCCAGGTTTGGGGGGGCACTGGAATTAAGCCAGTTCACGATTCCAAGGATGATGCTGAAATTTTTGCAGGAGTTGGTCGTGCTCTGACTAAGATCACCAATGACCAGCGCTTTGCTGATTACTGGAAGTACATTACCGAAATGAAAGCAGGGGTTTACATCCAGCGTGTTCTGGATAATTGTACGACGACCCGTGGCGATAATGGTGCCTATCAGCTTGATAAGATGCTCAGGGGTGAATACGGTGGTGAGCCAGGTGCAGCATTGATGCTATTCCGGACCTACCCACGAGTTCCATTCTACGAACAGGTTAAAGATAGTATTCCTTTCTATACTGACCATGGCCGGATGTCGGCTTATTGTGATTTGCCTGAGGCCATTGATTATGGAGAGAACCTCATCGTGCACCGGGAAGGCCCTGAAGCAACTCCTTACCTTCCCAACGTGATTGTTTCCAGCAGCCTCTATCTTCGTCCGAAGGATTATGGCATTTCACTTGATGAGATGGATCCTGACCTGCGCACTATCCGAAATGTCAAGATGCCTTGGAGTGCCGTCAAGAAAACCGTCAATCCGCTCTGGGAACAGGGATTCCGTTTCTTCTGTTCGACTCCCAAGAGTCGGCATACCACCCACTCGTCCTGGTCCACAGTAGATTGGAACTGGATTTGGAGCACGAGTTTCAGTGATCCCTACCGTCATGACAAACGATCTCCAGGGGTTAGTGATCGACAGATTCAGATGAATCCTCTGGCAGCCAAAGACCAGGATCTCAACGAGGGCGATTATGTCTATGTTGATGCCAACCCAGCTGATCGTCCGTTTGTTGGTTGGCAGGATGACGATTCTCGCTACAAAGCTTTTCGCTGTATGGTCAGAGTCAAATTTAATTGGTCCCTTCCTTATGGAATGACGATCATGAAACATACAGGCTGGATCGGTACTGAACGAACCGTCAAGGCGCATGAGAGCCGGACTGATGGACGTGCCCTAGCGCAAGGTACCGGCTATCAATCCAATTACCGTTACGGCTCCCACCAGAGTATCACAAGAAGTTGGCTGATGCCGATGCACCAAACGGATACTCTGTTCCACAAGCAAACAGGTGCTGTCAAATTCGTCTTTGGTTTTGCCGTCGACAATCATGGCGTCAACACGGTTCCCAAAGAAACCCTGATCCGGATTACCAAGGCTGAAGCAGGAGGTTTGAACGGAGTAGGAGTCTGGAAGCCTGCCACCACGGGGCACTCTCCAGGAACTGAATCGGAAGAGATGCGTAAATATCTTGCTGGTGGCTTCACTCAAATAGGATAAAAAACAATGAGCAACTCAATGAAAAAACCTCTGGAGGAGGATGATCCCATGCAGATGAAGGCTCAAATGGTTGCAGGGGATCCACATTTGATGCTGGACTGTTTGATTGAAGAGTTTGCCCGCATGGGGTGGGATACAGGTCAGATTGCTAAAATTTTTGAGAATCCAGTTTTTCTGGCATCGCATGGGCTGACAAAGCGGTTTGGTCATAAAACCATCCGCGACCGCATTGAACAGACCCTGGAGCGGTGCGGTGTGTTTCATTTTAAAATTATTGAGCAGAAGCCTGTTTAAAAGCTGAGGACCATACAATCCTCGACACAGAAAAGAAAATCGGTCTAACCTTAACTAGGAGAGTGTGCTATGCCTGAAGTCTACAATTGGCAGCTTGGACGAAAGATGAGTTATCCCCACGAGGAGGCTCATCCGCAATGGCAGTTTGCCTTCGTCTTCAATATCAATCGTTGTATTGCCTGTCAGACTTGCACCATGGCTTGCAAGTCCACCTGGACATTCGCCAAAGGGCAGGAATATATGTGGTGGAATAACGTGGAAAGTAAACCCTATGGTGGCTACCCTCAAAATTGGGACGCCAAGCTCCTGACCATGATCGAAAAGGAGAACCCTGAAGAACAGGTGTGGAGAACGAAAAACAAAACCCCGGAAAACCCTTACGGGACATTCAGAGGTAAGACTATTTTTGAAGCTGCTGAAAAGCATGTTTCCCCGGATGGGTCCAAACGAGCCCTGGGCTATATTCCAACAGAGCAAGAATGGCAAAGCCCCAATATTCACGAGGAAACAGCAACAGGAAATCCCAGGAAAAAGGATCAGTGGGGATATTCGGCAGAGCTTCCCGAACACCGAACGTGGTTCTTCTACCTCCAACGTCTGTGTAATCATTGTACCTATCCTGCTTGCTTAGCTGCCTGTCCCCGTAACGCTATCTACAAACGACCTGAAGATGGCATCGTCCTCATCGACCAGGAGCGTTGCCGAGGATACCGTAAATGTGTGGAAGCCTGCCCCTACAAGAAGCCCATGTATAATTCAACAACACGAATCAGTGAAAAATGTATTGCCTGCTATCCTCGTATAGAAGGCAAAGACCCAGTCCTCAGTCCAGATGCCACTCCCTTAGAGACGCGCTGTATGGCTGCCTGCGTTGGGAAAATCCGGATTCAGGGGCTGGTGAAAAAAACAGGGGGGAAATGGGCAAAAGTCCCAGAGAATCCTCTCCACTTTCTTGTGCAGGAACGTAAGATTGCACTACCGCTTTATCCTCAATTTGGTACCGAACCCAATGGCTATTACATCCCGCCGAGGTGGGCACCACGAGGCTACCTTACCCAGATGTTTGGACCGAGTGTCGAACAAGCCATTGAACAGTACTCTTCTCCCGACCGAGAGTTGCTCGCGGTCATGCAACTTTTTCGCGCCTCACAGCAGATCATTTTCAAGTTTAAGATTGAAAAGGGGCCTAAGGTTGCGGAGATTGAAAACACGCTTCCTTCAGGTAAGAAGAAAGTCCAGGAAATATTCAACGATACCGTCATTGGTTACAACAAACTGGGCAAGGAAGCTGTCCGCATCACTGTTGAAGAGCCAACTTTTGAACGTTCAAAGGAACATCTCAACTCCATTTAACTTAATGCTTGGGTACCTGACATGAATCCATCCACCCTTTCCAATGATACGAAGCTAAATCCACCTGGAAATATCTTGAGTAGTGAGATTGAGGACTCACGGGTCCTTGATCAAGCCAGATTAACCGTGTATCGGTTTCTCTCCCTGGTTGCTACAGACCCGCAATCCGAACGATGGCCACAGGTTCTCGATCTGGATTTTCAGGAACTCGTCGAGGCGGCTATCGAAGTTCTCCAAGATGACTCTTTGGCTTGTCCGGATGTCCTGGCTCCAGGTGAGGTTTCTCCCGAGACCTTGGGTCTGGCACCGTTGACCTCCTACATGCAAATGCCTCGGGACACTCTCATCAAAGAATATGACCACATTTTCGGCCTCCTTGTTTCTGGAGAATGTCCTCCTTACGAAACGGAATATTGCCCCCAGACCTTCTCCGTTTATCGTTCCCATAGCATGGCGGATATCGCGGGCTTTTATCGAGCCTTTGGGCTGGAGCCCTCACGCAAATCCCCCGAACGGCATGACCATATCGTCCTCGAACTCGAATTTATGGCTTGGTTGATTGCCAAGACCCTCTATGCCTTGGAAGAAGGAGAAGAGGACAATGCTAACCTTTGCAGGGAGGCACAAGTGAATTTTTTTCGGGATCATTTCGCCTGGTGGACACCTGCATTTGCTTTAGCTTTGCGACGTAAGGCCGATGGAATTGCTGATGAACGAGAACTTGATTCGCCTCCAAAAAGCTATCAAGGAGCCTTTGGTGCCTTCCTGACCGCTTTTGTACCTGCTGAACGTGGAATCCTTGGCATTGCACCACCCACAGCCCTAATAGCTCCAGCGAGGGCTAAAGAAGAGGACTGTGATACATGTCCGTTAAGTGCCAATCAAAACTCTGAATAAACACACAGGAGAAATATCATGAAACGAAGTATCCTTTTTTCAGTTCTGGTAACTTTGGGCTGCCTTTTGCCCCCTATGCTCGTTTTTGCGATTGATCAGGAGGCAGAGAATCTCTACAATCGACACTGTGCTGCCTGCCATGGGATAAAAGGTGATGGTGAGGGATCGGCTGCTTATCTTCTTTCCCCGAAACCACGAAATTTTACGTTGGGTGTGTACAAGTTCCGGAGTACGCCAACCGGAGAGCCACCAACTGATCAGGATTTGCTTCGCACTCTGAAGCAAGGCATCCCTGGTACTCCTATGCCTGCCTGGGATCGCTTACCGGAAAGAGATCTTGTAGCAATCGTGGAATATCTAAAATCTTTTTCTGATATTTTCGAGGATGAAGAGTCGATGGAACCCCCAATTCTCATAAATGCTCCTCCACCTCTGACTGTAGAAAGTGTGAAAGCGGGGCATCAGGTTTATCAAGAATTGGAATGCTTCAAATGCCACGGCCCCGGTGGTAAAGGAGATGGGCCGACAGCCCCATCACTCAAGGATGATGAGGATCGTCCAATCCGTCCTTACGATTTTACACGCGGGCCCAGTTTGATGAAAGGTGGTGCTTCGGCGCAAGCCATTTACCGCACTTTTATGACTGGGCTCGACGGAACCCCCATGCCTTCGTTTATTGATGATCTTGAAGAGGAACAACGCTGGCAACTCGTTCACTACATCCAATCACTCTCATCTACAAGGCAGGCGCAGGCTTTACCAAAAGGGACTCCAACCTTGCATGCTATAAAAGTATCTACTGATCCGTCGCTTGATTTGAGTGATCCAATCTGGACTAAGGCACCCGTAGCGATGGTACCACTTCGCCCTCTTTGGGCTAGGAACAATTGGGTAGACTCGATCAAGGTTCAAATTGTTGTTGGCCCCAAAACTGCAGCCTTTCGATTCGAATGGCCTGATGTCAGAAAAGATGAGGAAACCATCCGTCCACAGGATTTCCGGGACGCTGTGGCAATTCAATATGTGCCGGATGCAGTGTCAGCTGATTATGTTGGGATTCCATTCATTGGCATGGGTGATAAGGAGAATGCTGTCACCATTTGGCATTGGAAGGCTGATTGGGAAGCCGATGTGACAGGAGGTTTCGGCGATGTTGTTCGAAAATATGGAAAGGTCATGGATCAAATGGTTGTTGATCTAACAAATGAGAAGGAATACCTATCCGGTCGTGGAGCAGACAATCCTCTCTCGATTCACAAACGTAAAAGTTCGGTCGAGGTGCTTAAGGCAAAAGGATTTGGTACACTAACAAGCCTACCTCCTACTGCTCAGACAGTGAAAGGTCGTGGAGTTTGGCGTAATGGTGTATGGACGGTGGTAATGCATCAGGTTCTTGATTCTGCTGTAGGACCTCCGTTGCGCAAGGGGCAATCGCTGCCTTTTGCTGTCGCTGCATGGGATGGTACAGCCGGAGACCGCAATGGTCAGAAATCGGTGTCTCAATGGATGGAGCTTGTCATTGAATAGGTATTTAGGTTCGTTTTTAGGTTCAGTCTAATCAGCAACAAATCAATGAATAAATTCAACAAAGAGAAAGAATCATGGTAGTTGTTCGAATGCGTCGAAAAACAGAAATTCTGAAGCGTATAGACACAGCAATTGTAGTTTCCAATGGACAAGAATAATATTAAAAGACCGAAAATATTGATTGTAGAAGACCGTCGGCTCACTGCTGAAGATCTAAAAGAAACGTTGGAAGGGTTTAACTATACGGTTTGTGGGATTGCAGCAACCAGTGAAATGGCAATCCAGTTGGCCGAAGAAAAACAGCCAGATCTGGTATTGATGGACATTGTGTTAAAAAGTAAAAAAGACGGCATTGAAACCGCTCATTACACCCGTTTTCATCTCGACATTCCTGTGATTTATTTAACCGCCTATGCCAACAAAGAAATGCTTGAGCGGGCTAAATCAACCGACCCTTCTGGATATTTGATCAAGCCCTTTAAAGAACAAGATTTATACTTTGCAATTGAAATCACACTTCACAAACACAAAATGGAATCTGGTAACAAGCAAAGGCACTCTAATAACCACAGCCAATTGACAGAACCCAAACAAGACTTGACCCCACAAATACAAAAAATTAGTATGCACCATTCCGGGAATGAAAAAAGACATTTGTTCCAAGCCATGAATGAGATTGAACAAAGACTGAAAAACCTGCTCTATGTCCAAGCAAAAGGACGTTATTGTCAGTTGGCCTTAGATTTGTCTCAAGAACCTTGCTTCGATTTACAAATTTCCTTGCAACAGCTAGAAACCTACTGTAAAGATAGCATATTTCTCAAAATACACCGCTCTTATCTCATCATTCCCGAACGTGCTCTTTATATCAAAAAAAAGAACACGCGAGATTTCGAATTGTGGCTGAAAGGATATTCCAGTAATCCAATCTCTATCCCTGTTGGTCGTTCTTACCTCCCCGAATTAAGAAATTCCCACCCTGAGTGGTTTGCATATTAAAAAATTAGGACCTTCTTTTCCATAAAATCCTCTTGACCCCATTTAAGCCGACCCATAATATTGCTCTTCATCATCATACTTATCTTTCACTGTGACTAACCCCCACT
>CAJWQP010000074.1 GCA_913045445.1 uncultured Nitrospina sp.
TTTGAGGAGAGCTGCTCCTAGTACGAGAGGACCGGAGTGGACGAACCTCTAGTTTGCCGGTTGTGATGCCAATTGCATTGCCGGGTAGCTATGTTCGGAAAGGATAACCGCTGAAAGCATCTAAGCGGGAAGCCAACTCCAAAACTAGATTTCCCTTCCTCCTTCGGGAGGACCGTAGACCCCTTGTAGACTACAAGGTTGATAGGCCAGATGTGTAAGCACAGCAATGTGTTCAGCTAACTGGTACTAATTGGTCGCGAGGCTTGACCTTTAAATTTTCCTCACGCTTACTTCAAAAACGAATTCAATTGTCGAATATTTATTAGACGGAAACGTACAGCTTTCCGGTCTTGATAGCGAAAGGGTCACACCCGTTCTCATTCCGAACACGGAAGTTAAGCCTTTCTGCGCCGATGGTACTGCAGGCGAGAGCCGTGTGGGAGAGTAGGACGAGGCCGGATCATTTTTTAAGAAACCCGCTTGATGAAAATCAGGCGGGTTTTTTTGTGCGCTCTCCTCCCCTACTCTTCATCTTAAAGACAAATCAAATCTCCTTATTAAATTTCTTTTTTCTCCTTTTTTACCCATTTTAGAAAACCCCTTTTTCAGGTCCAGACCAACCCCTCTACCAACATCTGAACCGGGCTGATTGGTCGCCTCTTAAAATCCCCGAAAACATAGGTATTTAAAACGCTTTTTCGTTGACAATATCTACTGGCTTAGATAATATCGCCCCTCTGTTTATGTGGTGTTTCCGAGCCTTGAAAATGGCGTGGAAAAGCTATATTAAGCCTTTGAAAATCAATTAACATTCTGGTCAGGGAATTGCGTTGGATAAGTCGGGTTTTGTTGCGTTCTGTCCAATGATTTTCCTCGATGTCGGGTGGGCTATGTCTCAGGGAGAAACTTCATGTTAGAAAGTTATCTCGGTGCAGGAATAATGATGCTGATGGCAATCGGTATCGCCGGCGGTATGGTGGTGATGACGTCCATGCTGGGTCCGAAACGTGAGTTTGCGGACAAAATGGAGCCGTTCGAATGTGGTGAAAGTCCCATTGTTTCGCCGCATCAACGTTTCTCGGTCAAGTTCTATCTGGTGGCCGTTCTTTTTGTTCTGTTCGATATCGAGGCCGTTTTCTTTTTTCCATGGGCCATTCTGTTCAAGCAACTTGGCATGTTCGGTTTCATTGAAATGCTGTTGTTCATACTTATCCTTGGTGTCGGTCTTCTCTATGTCTGGAAGCGCGGCGGTCTGGACTGGGAATAACTGCCGCTAAGCGCGGGGCCAAAATGGAATATTTATCCCGGTACAGCTAACTGGGAATGAATGCGGGTTAACGTATCGCTATTGCGTCTCACGGCTAGCAGGGTGTTGAAAAACTCAACATGCTTGTCATTCTGAACGGAGCGCCTGTGCCGCGCCAAGCGGTAAAGAATCTCGCCTCTTGTTTTATGAGGAACTTCGAGATCCTTCGTCGCCTTCGGCTCCTCAAGGATGACAACTTCGGGAGTTTTTAAGCGAAGTGCTGGGCATTGTCCAGTGCAACCTGCTAGTGAGGCCAAAATATAAAAACTGATTTTACTTTTGTAAAAATATATGACTACTAAATTCATCGACAGGGTTAAATCCAAATTCGCGAGCATCGTCATCGACTCTCACAATTTCCGTGGCGACCAAACGCTCACGGTCAAGAAGGGAAGCGAAATCGAACTCTTCACGTTCCTGCGCGATGATCCTGAACTCGATTTCAATTTCCTGATGGACCTCACGGCGGTGGATTACATGGACCGCAAGGATGAACGCTTTGAAATGGTCTATCACCTGTTCTCTTTGAAACACAACGGACGTCTTCGCATTAAAATTCCCGTCAGTGAGGATGACTGCACTATAAATTCTATCTGTCCCATATGGAAAACGGCTAACTGGTACGAACGCGAGGTGTGGGATCTTTACGGGATTAAGTTCAATGATCATCCTGACATGCGACGGATACTGCTTTACGAAGAGTTCAAGGGGCACCCTTTAAGGAAGGACTACCCCATCAACAAACGACAACCTTTGATTGGCCCTTTGAATTAGGCTTGGGATTAAATGATTCTCGAATTAGCAATCACATTGGTTAAGATTTTTTTCATCATCGGAGTGACGGTGGCATTTTTTGCCCCGATACTGACGTGGGTGGAACGAAAGCAAAGTGCCATCATGCAGGATCGCGTTGGCGCGAACCGGGCCGACATTTTGGGATTCACCGCGCTTGGCCTGTTCCACGCGATTGCCGATGCTCTAAAGATGTTCACCAAGGAAGACTTTATTCCCCAGGGCGCTAACAAGATTCTACACACTCTCAGTCCGATTGTTGCGGTCGTCCCGGCTATCCTTACTTTTGCTGTTATCCCTTTCGGCGGTCAATACGAGTTGTGGGGTGAATCCGTCAACCTGGTCGTTTCCGATCTTGATGTCGGGTTGCTGTTTGTGTTCGCCATCGCTTCGTTAGCCACTTACGGTTATGTTATTGCGGGCTGGGCATCTAACAACAACTGGTCGCTACTGGGTTCGATGCGAACCGCATCGCAAATGATTTCTTATGAAGTGACGATGGGTCTCACCATCATCGGCGTGCTGATGGTTTACGGAACGATGAAGCTCACTGAAATCGGTGCCGCTCAGGAAGATTTTCTCAATTGGGGATTCTTTCTCCAGCCGCTCGGATTCTTCATGTTCCTGGCCGCGTCTATTGCCGAGAATAAACGTGTCCCGTTCGATGCTCCTGAAGCAGAGTCTGAATTGGTCGCTGGTTATTTTACCGAGTATAGTGGTCTTAAGTTCGGCATGTTTCTCATGGCCGAGTTTATCGAAATGGTTACGATCGGAGCGATCGTCACCATTTTATTTTTTGGAGCGTGGCACATACCGTTTCTACCCACGGCCACTCTCCTTTCCTGGTTTGATTTTCTGGGAACGAGCGGCGCGAACCTGGTTGTCATGTTCATTAACGTCGCTGTATTTTTCGCTAAGGTGGTTTTCTTCATCTGGTTTCAAATGACGATTCGGTGGACCCTTCCAAGGTTCCGTTACGATCAGATTATGAAGCTGGGGTGGAAAATTCTTTTACCGCTTTCACTGGCCAATATTCTTGTTACCGGGCTGGTGATTTTAGCGGTGCATTGAGGAGTACCAACCATGGCTTATTTTGTTGATCGCAATGTAAAGATGACGTGGTGGGAACGATCATATCTTCCTGAAATTATCAAAGGGATGTGCATCACCTCTCGTCATTTCTTTTTAAATTTGTTTGGGTTCATCCCGTTTTTTCTGGGGCAAAGGAAAAAGCGACCCATTTTCACGGTGTATTATCCTGAGGAAATGGTTCACATCCCGGTAGCTTACCGGGGACGACCGGTTCTTGCTATCAATGAGCATAACCGACCCAACTGTGTGGCCTGCGGGTTATGTGAAGCGGCCTGCCCTGCTTACTGTATTGATATTGTTCCCGGGGGAAATACGGGCAAGCAAAATGAAGTGGAACGATGGCCTAAAGAATTCACCATCGATTATGCGGTTTGTATTTTCTGTGGAAACTGTGAGGAAGCCTGTCCGGAAGAAGCTATCTTTATGAGCGATGATTACGAAATACCCATGCTCGACCGTGAGTCAATGAAATATAATCTCGAACAACTGTCCGTGCCGATTGAGCAACTTAAGGACCGGGTTGAGTTCACCAGAAGAATGTACGGAAAATGGAATTACTGATCTTTTATCCGCTGGCCGGTCTTTGCGTGGCATTCGCGCTGGGAGTGGTCATAAACAACAGCCCTGTCGGGTCAGCCATGTCGCTGATCGCTATGATGCTGGGGCTGGCGGGCATCTTTGTCTTGCAACAGGCTCATTTCATCGCCGTTTTGCAGATCATTATTTATGCGGGCGCGATCATGGTCCTGTTCATGTTCGTCATCATGCTCCTTAACCTGAAAGGTTCCGGAGAAGATGCGAGCTGGCGTTCAAGGGATAAAAACTTACTGATGACTGTGCTGTCTGGGTTTCTGGTCGCCGGGCTTCTGTATAAAATTCTCTGTGTTTTAAATTCAGGTGAGTTCGACTCCCCTGCCTCACTTCCTGAAAACTTCGGCACCGCCAGGGAAGTGGGAACAATTTTGTTTACTGAATTTGTCTTACCTTTTGAAGTTGCTTCCATCCTGTTGTTGGTCGCAATGATCGGCGCAGTGGTATTAGCTAAAAACAAGGTAGATTAGTATGGATATAGAAATGGAAATGGTTCCGCTGGCTCATTACTTGTTTCTCAGTGCCACGCTGTTTGTCATTGGGGTGGTCGGCGTGCTTGTGCGAAGAAACGCTATCGTTGTGTTCATGTCTATTGAGATCATGCTCAACGCGGTCAATATTTCTCTGATCGCGTTTGATCGCTACTTGAGTCTTCACGATGGTCAGATTTTCAGTTTTATGGTCATGTGCGTTGCGGCGGCTGAAGTTTCCGTGGGACTGGCGATTATCATTGCCTTGTTCCGCAATAAGCCGACGATCAACCTGGATGAATTCAATATTATGAAGTCCTAGAGGAAATACTATATGTTGTTAAAGCTGACCGGGCTGGTACCCTTGTTCCCGCTGATCGGTTGCATCATTAATGGATTTTTGGGTTTGCGCATTGGCAAAAATGCTGTGGGCCTTATTGGCGCTGGAGCGGTGGGTCTATCTTTCCTGACCACTTTGTTTATCTTTGCCGGGCTGGTGATGACCCCTGTCGAAGAACGAGTGTTCGAACAGGTGCTGTTCACCTGGATGTCCGCTGGTGATTTTGCTGTCGATTTCGGATTCCAGATCGACCCCCTGTCCATGACAATGATGCTTTTTGTCACAGGTGTCGGCTTCCTCATCCATGTTTATTCCATTGGCTACATGCACGAGGAATACAGCTTCTACCGGTTCTTCGCTTATCTAAACCTGTTCATGTTCTCCATGTTGCTGTTGATCATGGGGAACAACTTCCTCTTGATGTTCATCGGCTGGGAAGGTGTGGGTTGTTGTTCCTATTTCCTGATCGGCTACTACTTCGAGAAAAAATCTGCCTGCGATGCCGGCACCAAGGCATTCGTTATGAATCGGGTGGGCGACTTCGCATTCCTGCTCGCGGTAATGTACATCTTCAATATTTTCGGATCGATTGACTTTACGACGGTGTTCCACGCCGCGCCGGAAAAACTTATTTACGATGGTGAAACGGTAACGATCATCACCCTGTTACTGTTTGTGGGAGCCTGCGGAAAATCTGCCCAGATCCCTCTTTACACATGGCTACCGGACGCGATGGAAGGTCCGACTCCTGTTTCCGCACTCATTCATGCGGCGACTATGGTAACGGCCGGGGTTTATATGGTTGTGCGTTGTAACGCGTTATTCGCTTTAGCGCCGCTATCGATGACAACGGTTGCTTTTGTCGGCGGGGGCACCGCTGTGTTCGCCGCGACCATTGGTATGACTCAGTTTGATATCAAACGAGTCCTCGCATACTCCACCGTGAGCCAGATCGGGTACATGTTTCTCGCCGTTGGCGTTGGCGCATACACCGCCGCCATCTTCCACATGGTCACTCACGCATTCTTCAAAGCCTGTCTCTTTCTGGGGTCGGGCAGTGTCATTCACGGTTTACATGGTGAACAGGATATGCGGAAGATGGGAGCGCTTAAGGACCATATGCCTATCACTTTTATTACTTTCTTTGTTTCTACTCTGGCCATCGCGGGGATTTTCCCGTTATCCGGATTCTTCAGTAAGGACGAAATTCTTTATCACGCTTTAATGGATGGGAATGTGATTCTCTGGGGAATGGGAATCACGGGGGCGTTGCTCACTGCGTTTTATATGTTCCGCCTGGTCTTCATGACATTCTTTGGTGAATCAAGAGTGGACCCGCATGTTCACCCTCACGAGTCGCCCAAGGTCATGACGGTGCCGTTGGTCATTCTGGCGGGACTCGCGTTTTTCGGCGGCGCTCTGGGCATTCCACTCTTTCACGGCTGGCACGTCCTGCACAACTGGCTGGAACCTGTCTTCCATTTTGACATGGCATCTGCTCTTGAGCACTCGGCGCACTTGCTTCATGAACAGGGGAAACACGCTCCATCGTTGACACATCTATTAGAGCCCGCAGAACACAATTTGTGGGTAGAAGTCGCGCTCATGGCCCTGTCTTTCAGCATTGCGGTGGCAGGTATTTTTGGCGCGTACATGTGTTACATCAAAATGCCGCATCTCCCTGCTTCTTTTACCAAGGGTCAGTGGGGATATGATTTGGTAAAAAATAAATATGAAGTAGACGAACTTTATGATGAAACGATTGTCAAGCCAACCCTTGAAGGATCTACCTTGTTGTGGAAAGAGGTCGATGCGAAAGGAATTGATGGCTCTGTCAATGGCACCGCCAAAACTCTTGGCTGGCTGAGTAATCACGCGAGGACTTTTCAGTCTGGATTCGTCCGCAATTATGCTTTGTTCATGGTGGTTGGTTTCATCAGTTTATTGATTATCTCGTTATAGATTAAAAAATATGTTTCTAACATTTCTCACATTTCTGCCGTTGGTTGGCGCTCTTCTTCTGGCTTTCATTCCTCGCGATGAGGTGGGTGCCATCAAGCAGACTGCCCTCGCCTTCGCGGTCGCGGACTTCCTGTTCTCGCTTTTGCTGTGGACCAACTTTGACGCCAGCTCTCATGCGATGCAGTTTGAGTACAGCGTTCCGTGGATCACCAGCTGGGGCATCAGTTATCATATAGGACTCGATGGCATCTCTCTCCTGCTCTATGTGATGACCACTTTTCTCACAATGATTTCGATCATCGCGTCCTGGGATATTCAAAAAAATATACGCGAATACATGATGGCCTTTCTGGCGCTGTCGACCGGAATGCTGGGTGTTTTTATTTCGCTGGATATGTTCCTGTTTTACTTTTTCTGGGAATTCCAGTTGGTGCCCATGTACCTCATCATTGGCGTTTGGGGCGGACCGCAACGGGTTTACGCCGCTGTCAAATTTTTCCTGTACACAGCGGTTGGTTCTCTTCTCATGCTGGTCGCTATTATCTGGATCTACATGGCTATCAAAGAGCAGACAGGTATCGCCACCACCGATCTTGTATTCATCACCGAAAATCTGGACTTGCCATTGACTCCGCAGAAATGGCTGTTCATGGCGTTCTTTCTGGCCTTTGCCATCAAGGTTCCCATGTTTCCGTTTCACACCTGGCTTCCGGACGCACATGTTCAGGCACCCACTGCGGGCTCGGTCATACTTGCCGGTGTCCTATTGAAAATGGGTACCTATGGATTCTTCCGTTTCAATCTACCGCTATTCCCGCATGCAAGTTATGAATTCATGCCGATGATCGCGTGGCTGTCCATCATCGGTATCATCTATGGTGCGTTGGTGTCCCTTGTGCAGGAGGACATGAAAAAACTTGTGGCCTACTCATCGGTGAGCCATCTCGGATTCGTCATGATCGGAATTTTCGCGTTCAATCATTACGGTATGCAGGGCGCGTTGTTGCAAAACATCAACCACGGTATCAGCACAGGAGCGCTCTTCCTTCTGGTGGGTATCATTTACGACCGCAGACACACGCGCCAGATTTCGGAATTTGGTGGTTTGGCCAAAGTGATGCCGAAATATGCCATCTGTTTTATGATCGTTGCTTTGTCATCCATCGGGCTACCCGGTATGAATGGATTCGTTGGTGAGTTTCTTGTTCTGCTGGGCGTTTTCCAGAACAATGGACTCTGGGCCGCTTGCGCGACCAGTGGCGTTATCTTTGCCGCCTGCTATATCCTGTGGATGTTCCAACGGGTCATGTTCCAGAAACTGGATAATCCTGAAAACGAAAAACTGCCTGACATGAATTGCAGGGAAATGATAACTGTCGTACCCCTGATAGTTCTTATATTCTGGATTGGCCTTTACCCAAAGCCGTTCCTGAAAACTTTTGAAGCTTCGGTGGAACATTTACTGGTGAAGGTTCACCCTGATAATTTCAGACCGGGTAAACCGGGTTCGGGTCACACTGAACACGCAAAGCTCCTTAAGGTAGAAGACATCGCCAGGATGAACCAGAAACTTAGCGGCGCAAAGCATTAGCGTTTAAATTTTTAAGGATTTCAAAATAGTGGAACCCATTACCGCTCCAGCAATTGATCTTGTCAGTCTCGCACCGGTGCTTGTGCTCTCGGTGTTCGGGATAATGGTGCTTGTGACAGACCTGTTTATCGGCAAGGATAAATCTGTTCTGGTGTTCATCAGCCTGACCGGACTGCTCATGGGGGCCATAAGCTCACTGGCAAAATATAATCTGCCGGTTCATTCATTTAACGGAGCCTATATCGTTGACCACCTTTCGGTCTTTTTCACTTTCATATTCTGCATCAGTTCTGCGCTGGCGATTCTGGTTTCGGTCGATTTCAATAAACGCGAAGGTATAAAAGTTGGGGAATATTACAGCCTCATTCTGTTCTGTACAGTGGGAATGGTTCTACTAGCCTCCGCCACTGACATGATCATGATCTTCCTGGGAATCGAGATCGTATCCATTTCCCTTTATGTTCTGGCGGGAATCAGGCGCAATGATCCGAAGTCTAACGAGGCAGCTCTGAAATACTTCCTACTGGGAGCGTTCGCAACTGGATTTCTCCTTTACGGAATGACTCTGCTTTATGGCTCCACAGGCTCTACCAAGCTGGTAATGATCGCAAGTGCGATTAGGAACGGTGGCGTTGCTTCCGAACCCCTCCTGCTCATGGGCGTAGTGCTTTTGATTATCGGATTGGGATTCAAAGTAGCCGCGGTTCCATTTCACATGTGGGCGCCGGATGTTTATCAGGGGGCGCCAACACCGGTCACCGCGTTCATGGCGGTCGGACCTAAAGCGGCCAGCCTTGCGGCCTTTTACAGAATTTTTTCCGAAGCGATACCGCAACTTTCCCCTTCATGGGAAATCCTCTTGTGCGTTGTTTCGGTGATCACCATGTTCGTTGGCAACCTGGGCGCGATTATGCAAACGAATATCAAACGCCTGTTGGCATTCTCCAGTGTGGCTCATGTCGGCTATCTCATCATCGCCATCATAGCAAAAAATTCGCTCAGTTCATCTGCCCTCATGTTTTACATGCTCACCTACGCGTTCATGATCTTTGGAACGTTTGGTATCGTGATCCTTCTTGGTCGCAAGGGAGATGAAAATCTTGAAATTGAAAATTATTCAGGGCTGGCCTATAAGCATCCTGTCCTCGCCTTATCCATGACGATTTTTCTTTTGTCATTGGGCGGACTGCCGCCACTGGCTGGATTCGTCGCTAAGTTTTTTGTGTTCAGTGCCGCGCTTAAAGAAGGGTTTCTCATCCTTGTCATCATAGCCGTACTCAACAGCGCCGTATCTCTTTATTACTACCTGAAAGTGATTGTCTTCATGTATATGAAAGACCCGGTGAAAGAATTCGACATTACCCTGTCACCGATGACCCTGTTTGTTATTGCCATCTCCATCTTCGGCACCATCCAACTCGGCATCTTCCCCGACTCCATCATCGCATTAGCCCAGGCCAACTAACCACAAGCATCAAATTCCTTTAGCTCTACTATTGAATTATTGATATGATTAATTTTTTCGGCGTATAATGCCAACAGGCCCTTGGTAATTTCAAGCCTTCCATATTTGCAATTATCAAGGGTTACACTAAACACTAATTGTTTTAATTTTTGAAACAGGACGTCGTTATGAAGATGCACCATCTGGAAGAAGAAGAGGTAAAGGCGGTCATGGAAAAGGTTCTGATCGCGGTGGGCGATGCTGAACTGGACGCGGACAAGGTCGAGGAAATTTTCAAGCTGTCAAAGGTTGATCCTGAAGGATTCTTGAATTGCAAATCGAATGAGGTTCAGGAAAAACAAGTCAACTTTGAAATAGACGAATCAAAGGGGGTGCGCTTCTTTGATCCTTTCAACTTCTTCACTCAAGGAATCTATAAAGACATGGATGGCTGGTCGGTCTGGACAGTCGATAATTTAAAAGAACCTTGGGAATATGAGTGATGGTCCGGCATGCCTTAATGTAGCTTGCCCATTTATGGGCACTTTTCCCCGCGGGGACGTTCCAGTAAAAACGCCCGATAAATCGGGTTGCTACAAAAAGCACACCCTGTATTCCCATTTGCTTTACATTAAAAAACCCGCAAGGCCATCAGGTCTCGCGGGTTTTATATTTGTAGCTGGAGAGATTCTTCCGGGAATCTTCAGGCTTTGTTTTCCTGATCCTGGCTGTAGTCGTAGGACCCCTTTCTCGGTAACGACGCGGTGAATGAATCAGCGTCATCCTTCATTTTTTTATCTCTAGCTTCGCCCTCTTCTTCCGCTTTCTTTCTTAGATAAGCTTCTTTTTCCTGCTCGGTCATATTCTCTAGGTCGGGCTGACCTTCGGCAAGCTCGCCCTGGGCATTCTCGCCTTCGGCCAGTGCTTCCGCTTCTTCCGCTTCTTTCATGGACGTTTTAAAGTTTTTGATACTGCGTCCAAACGCGCTTCCAATTTCAGGCAGTTTACCTGCTCCGAAGATGATCATGATGATGACCAGTATGATCATCAGTTCCGGAAATCCTATACCCATCATGGCAATATTCCTCCAGTAAAAAGCTGACTTCCAAAAGCGGCCAGTCGCCATGAAAGCTTTTTAAAAGTGCATAAAAAACACTAATTTACCCAATTTTATCTCTTTTATGTCTATAAATACAAGGAAAAAGA
>CAJWQP010000075.1 GCA_913045445.1 uncultured Nitrospina sp.
GACCTCTTGAATGCCATTCAAGCGCGCTCCCAGCTGCGCCACAGCCCCAATATAATTGTATTTCCTCCATACTGGCAAAACCCTTTTGATATTAACGTTTTTACCTACTCTGTCAAGTCAAATCCCCAGACTGAACCATTACCCGGACCTGACCTCTTGCCTTCCATCTATATCCTTATATAATAAAGACTAATCTTGAAGTGGCGATTCTGAAACTACCATATCGAGTCGTCTGCCATCTCTCAAATTTTCCCACGGATATATCGTGATAAAAAAAGTTCAACGACGCTTCCGAACTGTTTTTCTAACCGGTTTTTTGGTCACGCTCCCTATCGCGCTGACGTTTTTTATTCTCAACTTTCTGTTCAGCAACCTTGATGCGCTTTCCCCCATTTTCACTCATTGGCTGATCCTGGCGGGCGCACCTCTTCCAGAGGGTTATCGCATTCCATTCCTTGGCGTCATCATGACATTTGTCATTGTCTTCTTTATTGGCGCACTGACCACAAACATCTTCGGAAAAAAACTACTTCATCTGTGGGAAACAATTGTCGAAAAAATCCCATTCGTCCGTCGTGTATATAAAGGTACCAAACAGGTCGTTTCTTCTTTCACCTCGGTCGATACGAAGTCTTTTACCAAAGTGGTGATCATTGAGTTCCCCCGGAAAGGGCTTCATGCTATCGCATTCGTTACCGGTAAAACCCGGGGAGAACTTAAAAACCTGACCAGTGAAAATCATATCAATATCTTTGTCCCCACCACTCCCAATCCTACTTCGGGATTCATCATCTTCGTTGATCCCAGTGAGGTCATTGAACTGGATATGACCATCGAGGAAGGCATCAAATATGTTGTCTCGGGTGGACTCGTAACTCCCGAAGATGCTCACAAACTGATTGAGGAAGCCAACGGGTGACCCAACCTGCCCTCGATATTCTTTACCTAGACAACCACCTCATTGCTGTACTCAAACCTGCGGGACTGCTGACTCAAACGGACCACACTGGAGACGACTCTTTGGTGGAGAAAGTCCGTCAATGGATCAGGGATGAATGCAATAAACCAGGAAATATTTTTCTTGGACTGGTCCATCGATTAGACCGAAATGTCTCTGGCGTTGTCTTGTTCGCGCGTACGTCAAAAGCGGCTTCCCGCCTTTCCAGACAGTTTCGGGAAGGAACCCCAAAAAAAATCTATCGGGCGATAGTGCATGGAACGCTAAAAGAAAAACAAACCACGTTGATCCACTACCTGCGAAAAGAAAAATCACTCAAGGCCACCGTTTTCCCAAGGGAAACTCCGTCAGCAAAACGCGCGGAACTTTCTTATGAAGTGATTGAATCTCGCGAAAACAAATCTTTGATTGAAGTAACTCTCGCTACCGGAAGGTTCCATCAGATACGAGCCCAAATGGCATTCACCGGGCACCCAATAATGGGTGATGTAAAATATGGTGCGCCCGATCCTTTGGCAAACCATAAAATTGCCCTCCACGCTCACAAGCTGGTTTTCAGTCACCCGGTCTCTAATGAAGAAACGACATTGACCGCGCCAGACCCTGATGATTGGCTCGTTTAAAATCCAAATAAACTTTATACCCCATATTACTCCGCCGACATTCCTGCGGGAGAAGCACTGCCTTCGCCGGGGTCAACCAGTGAATCTTTCACCAGATCGTCTTTGTGGGTATGATATCCAATATCCATGAGGAGAGATAAAAGAATGGGCACAAGAAAAAGTGTGAACACGGCAGACACACTCAGTCCGCCAATCAGCGCGGTGCCCATACCGCGATAAAGCTCCGTTCCCGACCCTTCTCCCAACGCGAGCGGGATCATCCCGAACACACTGGAAATAACCGTCATCATGATGGGTCGCAATCTCGTTTCGCAGGATTTTAAAAGCGCCTCTCGCTCGTCCATACCCGACTTGATATTATTAAGCATCTGATGGATGATGAGAATGGCGTTGTTCACAACTATTCCCGCGAGAATGACGATTCCCAACTGAGTCAGGATATCAAAAGTGATCCAGTTCCAGCTTCCTGCCATAGACTCCGCATCAGGAACTTTCCACTCCTGAAGTATGCTCAGGATATTCTGCCTTTGTAACAGGTTATTACCCACAATGCCCAGGAACGATCCTGAAACGGCCAGGATGACCGTGAGCATTACGATGAGTGGATGCAAAAAAGACGCGAATAAAGCCACCAGTAGTAGATAGATGAAGCCCACTGCATAATAAAAACTGTTCATAAGAGATTTCTGTGTTGAAGCCAACTCATCAGCCGCTCCACCCACACCGAGCCCAAAGTCTTCATTTAGAGTTTGCCGGGTAGGAACCAGATGTTCGCTTTCAATGCGATCGATGACCTGTTGCATGGGAAAATCTTTTTTAACCTGAACTCTGAGAACGATTGCCCGCTCCTTCTCGATGTGATCAATACGGGCAGGCCCCGCATTGATATCAATATCTGCCAGATGTCCCAGGTGGGTCATTTTATTATCATCCGTCCAGACGGGAAGCCCCTGATAGTCATTCAAACCCAAACTGGCTGATGTTTTTCTTTGCACCAGAACAAAGTCGATAGGCTCCCCCTGATCATTGTACTCACCCAAATATTTTCCGGCGTTGAGCGACTCAATAATATCGCCAATCTCATTCATCCCCATATCCAGTCGGGTGGCCTGTTCACGGCGCGGAATGAACCGAAGCTCCGGATTGCCAAATTTAAACTCAGGGCGTACTGAATGGATGCCGTCACTACCGGAAAATTTATTGATCAATTCCAGTGCGATGCTTTTTAATTTCAAGATATCAGGGCCGGTAATTTCAACCTGAAATGTTTTGTCCGCTGAACGAAAGATCGGTCTTTGTACTGCGAAAGCAAATCGGTAACCGGGTATTTTAAAAATTTCTTTTCCCATTTCGCGGGACTTGATGGCCATTTTGACTTCACCGCGTTGACCCGAAGCGAGTTCTTTTTTTACGATGGCTCCGCCACCGTTGAAACGGGCGGAAAACACCGTGAAGTTACGGTCAACGTCTTCCATTGCAACAATTTTATCTTCATAGGGGGCAAAATATTTCATGTTTGTTTTCGCCGGTACTCCTGCGACCGGCTCAATCAGCATGAACACCATGTTGGTGTTGCCATAGGGAAGATAGTCTTTCTCGGGTAAAATGGTAATGCTCCATAACATGACCGCTATGATCGCACCGATCACCCCAACTTTTCCTATGATGCCGGTGACCGACTTATCCAGCAAACGGCGCATGACTCCGGCATAGGCTTTAAGGATATTCTCGCCAAACAGGACTACCGGACGAAGCAATGTGCGGTGAAGAAACCCCGGCTCGTAAACTTCTCCCGGACGCAGTTGGATCAACAAGGTGGTCAAAGTGGGAATCACGGTAATGGAAACCAGCAACGATATCGCGATGCTCCCACTGATGGTAATCGCGATATCACGAAACATCTGCCCTGCCTCTTCTTCGATAAACACGATAGGCACAAACACTGCCAGGGTCGTGAGTGTAGAAGCAAGCACTGCGCCCCACACTTCAGCGGCGCCATCATAAGCCGCCTTGAACACACCTTTGCGCATGGTGAGATGGCGATAAATATTTTCCAGAACAACAATGGAGTTATCCACCACCATACCTACGGCAAAGGCCATGCCCGCAAGCGAAATGATATTGATACTGCGACCCAGAATTTTAAGAATGACAAACACTGCCACCAGGGTGACAGGAATACTTATGGCAATGATCAGTACTGAACGTATCGAGCCCAAAAACAAAAGCAATACCGCAACTGCAAGAATGGCCCCTACACTGAGATTGGATTTCACCAGCCGCATGGACTCGTCGATGTAGTCCACATCCTTGTACACAATTTTCAGGCTGAGAGGAATTCCCCGATTAAGAAGTTCTTTATTAAGTTTGGCAACCGTTTTTGCCGCTTCGTTACAGGTCTCCACAACATTGGCACCTGCCTTACGAATAACGCCGAATCCATTAGACAACTCGCCACTGATACGCACCAACGAGTCTGTTCTCTTATAGCTGTCCTCAACAACCGCAAAGTCACGCACGCGTATGGTTCGATCACCATCGCGCTTTATCACCGTATCCATTATGTCCTGCGTACTGGAAAATTCGCCCAGCGCCCTTACCGTATAAGCTCTTCCCTCTTCATCATGAAACCCGGCTCGAGTGTTCTGATTTTCTTCTCTCAAACGTTTTATAATTTCATCATAAGTGAGTCGTAACCGCGCAATGCTATAAGGATCAAACTCAACCCGCATCTCCCTGTCTTCACCGCCAAAGTGCCACACATCCGCGATCCCGGTAACTCTGCGCAATGAAGGAATCACGATATCCTCGCCGATCTCGTACATATAATTCTGATTCATCTTCGGCATTTTGGGGTCGGGCTTATCAAAAACAATCCACATGATCGGGCTGGAGTTATCGGTAGAAATGCTCTTGAGCGTGGGTTTATCGGAAAGTACCGGCAGGTCTTTTACTTGTTGCAGTTTGTTGTTGACGTCGATCATCGCGATATTTTTGTCGGTACCCCACTCAAACTCCAGAGTGATCGTACTCAAGCCATGCTGACTGCGAGAAATCATTTTTTTCAAACCTTCAACCGACTCTAACTGTTCCTCCAAACGGCGTGTGATATTACGCTCCACCTCGTTAGGAGAAAGACCCGAATATTCCGTGCGTACTTCGATGAGAGGTTTGTCGACCGTGGGCGTGAGTTGGCGCGGAAGGGTGTTGAAACAGATGACACCCACCACCGTCACGAGTGCCATCACGACGGTGACAGAATGGTAGTTACGAATGGATTGATCGATCAGCTTCATCAGGTTTCCGGTTTATCAGGTTCATTTTTATCTTTTCCGTTTTGTTTTGACGCGGCGTTAAAAGGAGTTTCCGTTTCAGGTTCCGGGTTGGTGGGAAATACTTTGACGCCGGGGAATACTGCGCCTGAGCCTCTCAAGATCAGTTTGACATCGGGGCCGAGTTGATGCGTGAAATCTTCTATTTCGACGAGCCCGTTTTGTTCTTTGTAAGCTCGTACGGGAACAAGGTGCGCCTTGCCTTCCTTTACGATATAAACCACCGTCCCCTGTTCGCTTATCACAAGTGCAACGGAAGGAACGTGCATTATATTTTTACGAACCCCAAAATTCATCATTCCTTCCAGGGTTAGCCCCGGAAACAATGCCCGGTTGGGTTTGAGCAACTCAACCTGCATTCGAATGTTACCCGAAAAAATGTCCGCATCCGGTATCACGCGCACTTTGCCTCTGTGCTTAAACTTTAGATCAAGCTCCTTGACCCAAAAATCTATGCCTTCCAGTTTTTCCATTTTGCCTCGGTATAGCTGAGGCATCTCCAGCACCGCCTTCAGCCGGGAAGAACTGATCATCTCAAGAACTGGCGAACCTGTGCCCACGTATGTTCCTTGTTCAATTTTCTTACTTATGACCACACCATCAAATGGAGCGCGAACTACCGTTTTGGAGTAATCGAGTTTCGCCATCTCCAACCGCTTGATGATTCCTTCGCCCTCGGCTTTAAGCTGTTCTATATCTTCCTGGCGAGACTGTTTTCCTGCTTCCAATGCCGCTTTGCTTTCCCGCAGTTTCTCCTGCGACTGCCGCACCCGATCATCTGCCATGTCAAGGGTCGATTGCGCAGTCACCCCTTCTTTGACCAGTTTTTGAATTCGGTCCTGTTCCTTGACAGATAAATCCAGTGCGCTTTCATCCGCCTTGACCCGCGCCTGTAATTTTTCCTTTTCTTCCGGACGCAAACCCTCGACCGCTTTCTTAAGTTCTTCCATAGCGGCGGAAAGTTCAAAATCAAGCTCTTCCACCTCCAGCTCATATTCTCTGGAATCGATCCGCGCCAACAAATCGTCAGCCTTCACCTTGTCGCCCTCTTCCACAGCGATATGAGTGACCTGCCCTTCTACTTCCGCGTTTATCATAACGCGTTGTTCCGCACGAACATTCCCCACGGCACGCACCTGATCTGTCACATCGATGAATATGACCTTGCCGACTTGCACAGGGAGCGCAAACTCACGTTTTTGTCCTACGGCCTCCTCCTTTTTCGTACAACTTGAAAATATTAGGAGGGCTGAAGAAAAAATCAGCGTGCCCACAAAGCCAATTCTGGCTATGGATAGAATTTTTGTTATAATTCTCACTATAGATGAGGTTCCGGTTAAAGCTTCGCTTTAAAATTTCAATTATTTTTGTTCATTATCCTATAGCCCCTGTGCGAACACAATTACATTCACAAAACCGTTTCCCCGATCAATTCGCATCTGAGGGAAACCAGACGATCAGTGTCTGAATCATTTCCGGCATAAACCTTATGAAACCCATCACGGCTGATGAAACTTACCTCGTTGAAGAATTTGATTACCGATTGCTGGATACCGGAAATCTCAAGAAACTGGAGCAATTTGGTCCCCATATTTTCGTTCGTCCCGCTCCCCAGGTGATCTGGCCCCCGCATTTACCTCAAGCCGACTGGGATGAGGCCGATGGGGAATTCCGTCACCACAAGGGAAAATCGACCGGAGGCGGCGAATGGACTTTCCGCAATTCGGTCCCCAGAGATGGCTGGCCGCTCCGGTTTCGAGACCTTGTTTTCACCGTCCGCGCCACCTCATTTGGGCACCTGGGCCTGTTTCCTGAACAAGCCCTCAATTGGGACTGGATCTCAGAACAGGTTAAACAGCTTAACGGCAATAAACCCTATGTTCTTAACATTTTCGGCTATACCGGGGCGAGTACCCTCGCGGCGGCCTCCCAAGGGGCAAATGTCACCCATCTCGATGCTTCCAAGTCTTCTGTCACCTGGGCGCGAAAAAACCTGGAGTCCTCTGGACTCGCCGAGTGTCCGGTCCGCTGGATGGTGGACGACGCTGAAAAGTTCCTCCAGCGCGAGCATCGCCGGGGCCGAAAGTATGACGGACTCATCATGGACCCTCCGTCCTTCGGTCGAGGCCCCAAGGGCGAGGTCTGGCAATTGGAAACTCAAATGGCCAAATTGCTCACCTTGTGCAAGAATGTGCTGTGCGATTCACCAAAATTTATCCTGCTGACCACCCATTCTCCCGGCGTGTCGGCACTGACCCTCAAGAATATGATGATCAAATTTTTAGTCGATCCAGACTCTGGAACCTTTCAGACAGGAGACATGTCCATTTACGATACCGGGTCGGGACTCCATCTGCCCAACGGATTTTACGCCCGCTACTCGGCTAACTCTTGAAGGAATTTTATGGCTCTCGAATTTTACAATTTAATCAAAACTCATGCGGAAAACACACCCGACCATCCGGCAATCATCGATGGTGAAGTCACCCTCACCTATGGACAATTGCTGGAGCAGGCTCAGCGTTTTGCCGGTGGATTGAGCGATTTAAAATTGAACCCGCAAAGCAAACTGGGACTGCTTTGTCTCAACCAGAAGGAATATCTGGTCGCGCTGATGGGAGCATTTCTAAAAGGCCTTCCTGTTGTCCCATACAATTTCCTGCTCACACCGGAAGACATGGTCTACATCACACGAGACGCGGGTATCGACACCGTTGTCGTCGATTCGGCATTCATCAAACCGGAAACCATTCTCTTTATTCAATCCTTCAAAAATAAAATCGTGGTCGGGCCAGCCGAAACCAAAGAGCTTGGCGATGGCACGCAAATCTACGAAAATTTTCTTAACAATAGAGACCGCTCCAAAGCAAGTTCACGCCACGAAAGATCCGATGGCCTCCCCGACATGATCCTGTACACTTCGGGAACCACGGCAAAACCCAAAGGAGTCATGCTCGATGAATCTCAATTTGCCGCGAACTGCCGGGACAGCCTGGTCCATATTCCAATCACCTCCGCAGACAAGATCATTGTGGCGTTGCCCCTGTTTCATTCATTCGGTAACATCATGGCCCTGATTGTTTTCATGAAGGGCGGTACTCTCATTCTGTTAAAACAATTCGCGCCTAAATCGATTCTGCAAAATATTACGGACCATAAAGCGACTATTCTCCCGCTGGTGCCAACGATATACAGTTTCCTGGTGGACCTGAATGCCCGCGGTGGTTACGACGCCTCATCATTGAAGTATTGCATCTCCGGCGGCGCGGCCCTGCCACGCGCCCTGCTTAAGAAAGTGGAAGACTCGCTCAAAGTTTCGGTGATCGAAGGCTATGGCCTTTCAGAAACTTCACCCGTCATCGCCGTCAACACTTTCAAAGACGGAAGTTTTCCCGGATCGGTCGGACCGATTGTTCCCAACGTTGAAGTAAAAATTATTGATGAGTCGGGAAAAGAACAATCCACCGGAGAAGTGGGAGAAATCCTCGTCCGAGGCAAAACCGTTATGCGAGGCTACTGGAACCGACCTGAAGAAACGGCGGAAACATTGACCCCCGATGGATGGCTCAAGACAGGTGACTTGGGACACATTGATGAAAAAAATAGACTTTTCATTTCAGCGGGAAGGATAAAAGACCTCATCATCCGTGCCGGTGAAAACATATCGCCACTGGCTATTGAAAATGCGTTGATGAACCATCCCGCCATCGCGGAAGTAGCGGCTGTGGGAGTGCCCGATGAACGGGCTGGAGAGCGAGTCAAAGTTTGTGTGGTTTTAAGACAGGAAACAACAGCAACGGAAAGCGAGCTAAAGAAATTTTGCCGGGAAAACCTTCCGGCCTTCATGACCCCAGACACTTTCCAGTTCATGGAAGCTTTGCCTAAAACAGCGACAGGGAAAATTTTAAAAACAGAGTTGAAGAACAGCTAGATTCTTTATCGCTAAAGTCTGTCCTGAGCTAAGTTGGAGTGCTCTCAAAAACGGCAGATATATTGTCATTCTGGGGAGCGTTTATACAGTGACGAACGTTCTTCCTCACCCATCAGCGACACAACGAAAACCGAGGCCATCTTTCCGGTAATCGGTCCAGAATGATTTGCGCCATGCTGAACGAAGCTTATCCGGACTGGTCTTCCAAGACCCGCCACGCAGAACTTTGTCGTTGGTCGCTCCTATGGTAACTTCTGCATCGGGACGCGGCCCCCTTGGGTTATCCTTTTTGCTATTGTTATAATAGTTGGTCTGGTGCCAGTCATTCACCCATTCGGCCACGTTGCCGGCCATGTCGTGCAGACCCAGAGGATTGGGAGGGAATTTGCCGACTGGAGCCGTATACTGGTATCCATCAGCGGCCTCATTGTTTTTGACGTTGACAAAGCAGGACGCATCACAAAAGTTTCCTTTAGACGGATCAAATGCGTCACCCCAATAATATTCCGTAGAAGTTCCACCGCGTGCGGCGAATTCCCACTCCGCTTCTGTGGGCAACCTTTTTCCTTCCTTCGTGCAATATTTAGTCGCTTCCTGCCAAGTGACACTTTCTACCGGAAGATCGGCGGCAACAAATCGGGATGGATTGGTTCCTATCACTGACAGAAATGATTTTTGCGTGACCTCATATTTATCCATTTTGAATGAAGACACACAAACCTCGTGAACGGGCCGCTCATTGTGCGCGCCTTTATCACTTCCCATTTTGAAACAACCGCCTTTTACCGGAATCATCTCCACCGCCTTGGCTAAACCCGAAGCGCTTATGAGTTTCGACTGTACTATCGCGTAAATCTCCGAAACCTTTTCATGGTCCAATCGCGGAACTCCTATGGGCACGATTTTAACCTGGCTTTTTGGAATGAGCTTCATCTCGCCGGACTTCAAAAAGAAAAGCCGATAATGTGGAATCTGATCTTTCGCGGCGGAGTCCAGATAATTCCTCATATTGGATTTGCCAGAATCGGGAGCCACCACCGTTTCATCAACCAACTCTGCTTCCAAAGGTGCTGGTTCGCCCTGCATAAAAACATTCACCTTTTTTTGCAGTGTCACTTCGAGCGAAAGAACTTTTTCGGCCAAAGGTTTTACCTCTGCGTACTTCTTCTGAAAAAATTTGACTTCGACCAGCGATTTTAGAATCCGGTAATTCCCCGGTTCTTTTGCCAGCGCTTCCGTGTAGGCTTTTTCTGCCGAAGGATAATCCTCCATCATACGGGCATGATCACCTTGCGCCAGCAATTCAGGTACACCGGCGGAAACCTGCGTTGAGGTGAAAGCTGTGAATAAAAAAACAACACATGACAACTGTAAACTTTTGAATATGTCTTTCACTACCGTCATGAGGCGGCTCCTTGATTGATTTGACTTAATTTAGAAGCGTAGATAATAAATCAAAAAATAGCATTAGACAAGAAAACATGACAATAATCATAAAAACCATTGATCTAATTGCGATTATCTAATTATTTTTTCTCGTCTTCCTCGGGAGGAGATTGGGGAGGCTTAGTTTTTGAGGACTGAGTTGTTTTCTGTTTCTTCAGTTTGTTCCAATCGGAACCCACATCTTTCTGGCTCTTGTATTTATCGCGTTTCGGGAAATAGTCAATTTCGTCCATTGTGTTTCGCCCTAAAATTTCAGATCTTATGATTGCATCTTGCAGGTTTCATTTTATAACTTCCGGAGGAGAATTTTGCAGGATGCGCTGTAAATTCTCTGTCATGGGATTCCTCACTCCCAGTTCAACAGCTCTTTTCAAGTGTGCTTTGGCCTGATCGTTTT
>CAJWQP010000076.1 GCA_913045445.1 uncultured Nitrospina sp.
CTTACAAGTAGAACAGTAAAAATCGCACTCGATAAAATTTTTATATACTTCATTAAGTATAAACTCCGGAAAATAGTTCATCTAATAGCCACGAACCCACCACGCAGGGCTTACCTGTGGCGACAAGAATATAATTGATTAAATTAAAACTGGGGGGATACTACTAAATGGATTGTGGTGGGCGATCCAGTTGGTGTGGCAGGGAAAATCCAATATCATTGGACAGAGGAAATAACGACTGGGTGATTAAAACCCTATCCACCTCAAAGTGACAGGTGCTAGCTGAAAAGTCATTGGCATTGTGCGACCCGAAAGCGGGAATAACTCCGGAAGTCTTGCCGCCACAATAAGAGGAAAGAAACTTTTTCCCTTCGCTTCTCCCGGCACTGTTGTGAGGACAGTAAGTCTGAGCCTGATGAAACATATTCAAATCACAATGCAGTTTTTGATTGTGATGTTGCTTGTCAAAAGGAGAAATCATCTCATGGTCATGCCCGGAACTCGCCGAGGCCTGGGCCACCGGCAATGCACACAAAACCAGTGCCAACAAGAGCAGTAGAACTGTAAATTTCCCCTTCATACAAAAATCTCTCTAACCCATTACTTTATAAATGACTTTGAAGACCTAGAGTATTACAAACTGATTTTTTTGTCAAGTTTGGGCCCACCGCAAAACCTATTGTCTTGCATTAAGCCATTTGATATTCTTGATTCTGCTATGCCAACACCAGAGAAACCCATTTTGCTCAGAGATTTAAAGAATTACCTGGTCTTCCTCAAGGATTATGGTTATTCGGACATCCCTCTGCAACCAGATTCGATTCTGGGGTCCGGGTCCGGTAAATCTAACTTGTCACGCCCTTCAACTGAAACCACCAGGCAACCCATAATGACAAAAACCAGAACAAACGCAAAACCCAACCTGCTCCTTGAAGAAGTTCGCGAAGAATTAGGAGACTGCACCCGCTGTAATTTGCACTCTACAAGAAAAACGATCGTGTTCGGATCGGGTAATCCACACGCCGACCTCGTCTTTGTAGGAGAAGGGCCTGGAGCGGATGAGGATGAACAAGGACTTCCTTTTGTTGGCCGCGCGGGAAAAAAGCTGACTGAGATTATCGAAAAGGGAATGAAACTCAATCGGGAAAGAGACACCTATATCTGCAACATCGTGAAATGTCGTCCGCCAGAAAACAGGGACCCGAAACCCGATGAAGTTACCGCCTGTAATCCATTTCTGATAAAACAACTTCAAGCCATTCGCCCCAAAGCCATTGTCGCTTTGGGAAAACCCTCGGCCAGCACTTTACTGGGACGTACTGTGCCCATCATGAAAGAACGCGGCACCTGGCATGAATATGCTGGCATTCCGCTAATGCTGACATTGCACCCGGCATATCTGTTGAGAGCTTACACACTCGAAAACCGGCGCAACGTAATGAATGATATGAATAAAGTCCTGGCCAAACTCAGAGAATGAATACAACCTAAAATTCTATCGCCAAACTGCAACAGAATATCGCTTGAAGATCCATTCATGGTAATCGCAACGCAAAATCCTATAGAAAGTCACGGAGCCAACCCGCTACCGGAATCACAAATGGATCGCTTCATGACCTACTTGGCCACCGTTGGCTTGAAAAAAAATGACAGCAAAAATCAGAAAAATGGTTGCCGTAATAGGATCGGGCAATGACGGACTTACTCATCTTTCCCAACCTCTTGGCCGATGGCTGGCCGAAAACGGGTACAGCCTGATAAATGGTGGAGGAAGCGGGGTGATGGCTGCTACGGCAAAGGCATTCTGCTCCGTGGAAAACAGAAAAGGACTCGTCGTGGGTGTGATTCCATCCAGCTCACCCTGTTCTTCATCGGCAGAACGCGGGACCCATGGCTCCCCCCCAGGCTATCCTAATCCTCACACGGAGATTTGCATACGTACTCATCTGCATTTAACAGGCAATATGGGCAAAGACATCGCGAGCCGGAATCACATCATCATCCTGAGCGCTGACAAGGTGATCGCGCTCCCCGGTGGACCCGGCACCCGCTCCGAAATTGAACTGGCGATAGAATATAAAAAGTCTCTGGTGCTGATTAGTCCGGCTGGAGAGTGGAACTGCTTTGCTGATAGCGCTACCACCGTCAAGACGGTGCAAGAAGCAGTGGAGAAATTTTAAATGGCATCAATAAAAATTTGTTCAGCCTACCTGGGGGCGAAAGAATACATGGAGCCTCTGAAAAATGAAGTGGGTGGCATACTCGATATCCACGGTCAACTGATACTATCATCCGCTCCAGCGATAGAGGCTTTCTGGGCTTTGAACATCTGGCAGAACCCAATCGCTTTAGAAATAGATTCGATCAATGATGGAGCTAAAAAACTAAAAGCGATCCAATGCAACTGGTGCCTGTATTCATACCAGCTTCACAGACGAGCAAAACTCATACAGGAAAAACTACCGCATGTCTCGGCAAAACCTCTGACGTTTCCCTGCTCACCCCCCTCTTCCCAACTTGGATCATGGACCTTGCTGGAGCAGAACCAGATACTGGTGGCATCACAATGTTCCAGTCCGTTTCCTAATGGTGAAGCGGTTTTCGAAGAAGACAAAGAGGGACCGCCAAGCAGAGCCTACCTAAAACTCTATGAAGCGCTCACAAGAATGGAGCGGTTTCCTCAGCCGGGCGATTTCTGCATTGACGCAGGAGGAAGTCCTGGCGGATGGGCCTGGGCCATGCAAAAACTTGGTGCCAGAGTTTTATCCGTGGACAGGTCACCTCTTGACCCCAAAATTATGTCCCTGCCAAACGTTGTATACCGCAAAGGGGACGCTTTTGCTCTGCAACCTTCCGATTTCGACCAAGTGGACTGGCTGTTCAGCGATGTCATCAGTTATCCGGAGAAACTATTCGACTGGGTATCCACCTGGATCGATTCAGGGAAATGCAAAAATTTCATCTGCACCATCAAATTTCAAGGAAACCCGGATTATGGATTCGTGAGTAAATTTTTGGAGGTAGAAGGAAGCAAGGTCGCTCATTTGTACCACAACAAACACGAACTCACCTGGATGCATACGGCAGGATAATCGGAGGGGAGAATTTAGTGGGCCATTTTTCTAGGGGACGACTTTGAACCGATCCGCTGACGTGCGCTGATTCGGCAAAGGCCAAACTCACTCTCAACAATCCCAAAACGACTTAAAAAACAACATATCCCCCTGCATTCTTCAAATATTTCATCGTTTGACTTCCATAGTTAAAGGGTATTAACACTCTCCCCTGAGGAAAGATGGCTCTTCACCCTTTTCGGCAAGTCACGCAAAATAGTGAAGCTAAATCGTTATAACCACTATCTTTTGAGGATACTTTGGGAAAAATATTTAACAGGAATTTTTACATCAAATTTTATGACATCAAACATATAAGTCGTTCGGGTATCTTCCTTTAGCAGGTCACGAAAAACCATTTCCCGTGGAAACAGCCGCTTATCGATAAGCCGGTATCCGGAAAACACAACATCTTTGATTAACATACCACTCTTAGCGTAAAGTTCCTGATGCAGGACCACCTTGCGTCCGGGATCGACCCATAATTTTCGACTCTGGTAAGTGGTGGTCTTATCGTGAGCCGTCAAGCGTAAAACACCACAGGGCACTCCACGGAAATCTTCCATGCCCTCAAATGCAGCCTTGTAAGCTCGACTCAATTTTTTATCTTCCATCATGTCTTCATAAGAAAGGTCGCTCCCCATCATCGACTGCCTGAGCATATGGCCTGCGATAAGAATTTTGCGATCGGTACGCGGCGTGTACATCCACAACCTGGAATTGATTTTTAACATCTTGGTTCCCTTTTCGCGCGGTGGAGCCTCATAGTAACTGTAGGAACGCTCGACCCCCTCCATCCAACTGACCATTTTCAACACACGCTCAAGCCTTCCATTGTCGATGATCAGTCGACCTTCTATATACTTGGTGTTGGACCACATATTGTCATCCACCGCTTCTAAAAGTTTTTGCGGGTCGATCTCTGCCGAACATGTCGAAGGAACAACAAGCACGGAAACGAGAAAGCCAACAAAAGCTATAATCCTGCAACTTTTAATAATCAATTCTTTCATTCTCACCGGCCTTTCACCTTTATGACATCCTGTAAATATCCGCTAAACATCGTAATTGACATAACTTGAACAATTCTATTATACGAGCAATCAATTTTTTCAGGAATTCAATTTCCTGATCCCTGATAAAAACAGATGAGGTCTGGCAAAAAACAGGCTATCCTAAGTCAGGACAATTACACTCGACCCTAAAACATAATTTTCCGGGAATATCGTGTTTTTTAAAAAACTCACATACCCAGCTTGGGGATTCATAGCGCTGGCTATTATTTTAGCCCTGGTGACCAATAATAATGTTGGGAAACAGCAAAGGCATATCTGGAAACAAAAACTGGAACAGGAAGGCCTGGAAAACACACTTATTCTGGCGGGTCAACTGGAAGTTATCGAACGCGAACTCATGGGAATCGTTTCCTTATTTGAAGCATCGGAAACGGTCGACCGGGCTGGATTCCAAACCTATGTCACCCCACTTTTAAAAAAACACGGGTTTATACATTCCTTCCAGTGGATCCCAAGGGTTCTTCATGAACATAGACCCGTTCTCGAGTCCCTGGCCCAACGTGACGGTTTTCGTAATTTTCAATTTAAAATTCAGGCTAAAAACTCAGCTCTCATGCCGGCTCCCCCAAGCGACAAATATTTCCCCATCTATTACATTGAGCCTCTCTCAAACAATGAACCTGTTTTAGGTTTTGACATCAGTACTCAACCCATTTTATTGAGCTACTTGAATCAAGCCAGAGATTCAGGGAAAAGCGTTGCCTCAAACACAAAAATCTGGTTTCAGAATGACTCAAAAATGGCAACTCTGATATTCACTCCCTTTTACGCGGAAAAGGGAATTCCTGAAACTGTTGACGATAGAAAACGCCTGTTCAGGGGAGCTGTCCTTGGGGTCTACAGGGCACACGATATGATGGAGCAAATGATCCGCCCTTATCTGGCTCAGGGAATTTATTTAACAGTATTCGATGAGCTTGGGGTGGACCAGAAAAACATAATATTTGGCGGCATTAAAAATGACGCTCCAATAAAATATACCAGTCTATTAAACTTTTCAGGACGACGTTGGTTATTGGTATGGCAGGGGAGCAAGAATTTCCAAAATGGCCCCAACCGCGCTTTTGCAATTTGGCTTTCCATTTCTGTATTCAGTTTTTTGTTGTTGATCGCCATCATATTTCAAGTATTAGCTTCAAGGACCAGACATGTTGAAAATGAAGTGAGTTTGCGCACTAACGAATTGACGCAGGCAAACCAGCAACTCAAATCTGAAATAGAAGCGCGTCAATCGGCGGAAGAAAAACTCCACACCGCCAAAAATGAAGCGGAAACAGCCAACAAAGCCAAAAGCACTTTTCTGGCTAATATGAGCCATGAAATTCGAACCCCTATGAACGCCATTCTGGGTTACGCTCAAATACTGCACCGCAATTCCGGTTTAAATGTGTCACAACATAAAAATGTGGAGAATATTCTGGAGAGCGGGGATCACCTGCTTCAAATCATAAATGATATCCTCGACCTGTCAAAAATTGAAGCAGGGAAAATGGAGTTGCAGACGGTTGACTTCAATCTCCACCAAACCATGCGCTCCATCGCCGCCATTATAAAACCGAGATGCGATGAGAAAGGCCTGCAATGGCAAATTGATGGACCAAGTGAACAGTCTGTACCTGTTCAAGGAGACGAGTTTAAACTTAAACAGATTTTGATCAACCTGTTAAGCAATGCCGTAAAGTTTACCGACTCCGGAAAAGTAGAAATGAAATGGTGCATTGTTGAGCCAGAGCATTATCGTTTCCATATAATTGACTCGGGTCGTGGCATAACCTTAAAGGATCGCAATATAATTTTCGAACCGTTTCAGCAAATTGAGAGTGTCGTCAAGCAGGAAGGAACAGGACTGGGTCTTGCCATCGTTAGGAAGCAAATCGAATTAATGGATGGAACTCTGACACTAAATTCAAACCCAGAAGAAGGCTCGGAATTCGTTTTCACCCTGCACCTTCCTCCAGCTAAGGGAGACATACTCAACCAATCCCTTCTGGGAACCAATGTTTCAAGGCTTGCAAAGGGACAAAAGGTTAAAGCTCTGGTGGCAGATGACAACCTCACCAACCGCAATGTTCTTTCCGGCATTCTTGAGGATGTTGGAGTTGAAACTATTACAGCGGCAAACGGACGAGAAGCCGTAGAAAAGGCACGTGCTCACCAACCCGATATAGTTTTCATGGATATGCGAATGCCTGTCATGGACGGAGTCGAAGCGATAAAACAAATCAACAAAGAGTTTCCCGATGGCAAAACTAAAACGGTAGCGATCTCAGCATCCGCCTTGGACAATGAACGTGAGGATTTTATAGCGGTAGGATGCAATGACTTCATATCCAAACCTGTCCAAATTGAACGCGTTCTTGAATGTATGGGCAAACTACTGGAAATTGAGTATGAGTATATGACTCAGGATCAGGACGAGTCTCCAGCCAAACCTCCTCTCGAATTGACTGAATTACGAATTCCTGAGGATCTGTTCTCAAGAATGATGGAAGCCGCCCGTTTGCACAATATATCTGACCTCAAGGCCTGCCTTAACGAAACAGAAGCACGTGGGGAAAATGGGCATGCCCTGTTAACATACCTGTATCCCTTAGTGACGAAATATGACATGGGAGGAATCCACAAGGCTTTAAAACAAATCAAACAAGATACTCCCGAATAATCCGCTAAATCTTATGAAAATATTAGTTGTCGACGACACACCCACCAACATAGACATCCTGTTCCAGACCCTGGAACCGGAAGGATGCACCCTGTCGGTTGCAACCAATGGCGAGGATGCCCTGAAGCTGGTTCCCGAAATTCAACCCGACCTTATCCTGCTGGATATCATGATGCCTGGGATTGATGGATTCGAGACTTGCCGCCGGTTGAAAGAAAATTCCTTGACCCGAAATATTCCCGTAGTATTTCTGACTGCAAAGAATCAGACGGAGGATATCGTTAAGGGATTCTCCATGGGTGGGGTTGACTATATAACGAAACCTTTTCGCCACCAGGAAGTATGCGCGCGCATCAACAAACACCTTGAACTGCATAAATTAAGAAACGAACTTGCAGAAAAGAACCAATCATTGCTTGAATTGGTCGACACAAAAAACAAACTGCTGGGAATGGCATCCCATGACCTGCGCAATCCACTCACATCCATCCAGGGGTATTCCGCGTTTCTACTAAAAAAAGGAAACACTTTAAATGAGGAGACACGTACAGATTTCACAAAAATTATTAATACTGCCAGTGGCAACATGTTGACTCTGGTCAACGACTTACTCAATCTATCGGTTATAGAAAGCGGACAACTGTCATTGAATTTAAATTCTGGCTCTCTTGGCAGTTTGATTGAAGAACGAGTCCACCTGTACCAATACCTTGCCCGGGAAAAAGAAATCGAATTAAAAGTGACCACTCAGGATACTTCTGAATTATTATTTGATGAAGCGCGAATAGGACAGGTGCTTGATAATTTGCTAACCAACGCGATTAAGTTTTCACCTGCGGGAAGTGTGATTGACATTTCTTCAACTACGTACAACGGGTGTGTCCGGGTATCAGTCAAAGATGAAGGTCCGGGAATAAAAAACGAGGAATTGGAAAAATTATTTCAGCCCTTTGAAAAACTCAGCTCTAAAGCTACAGGCGGCGAAACAGGAACCGGACTCGGACTGGCCATCGCAAAAAAAATGATCGAACTTCACCAAGGAGTGTTGAAAGTTGAATCATCACCAGGCCGGGGAGCAAAATTCAGTTTTGAACTTCCTATAAATCCATCCACTTTCGATCCATAAACGGTCACAGTATAGCGGTTACCAGTTTATGCATATCATCAATATATAGAATGTCCTCATTCAGAAACATTGCTGCGATAGCATAAGTTTTTGCTTTACGGCCTGACTTGCATCTTAATATTTTTGCCTCAATTTTAGTCTCAGCAAACTCCTCACTGCCGAAGATATCTATAAAGACCTGGGTTCCGACTGCAAATTTCTCCAGAAACAAGAATGCCCTACCATTCGCGCTTATATCAATAACATTAACAGCGATATCTTAGTTCCCATGTATCAGCGAGAAAGTTAGATCCAGGGACACCCTCTGACATGCACGGGAACAATTTTCTTGCCCTGCTTTAGAAGATTCATCCATTTCTTTTCATCCTCCACGATATCTTTGACTACACCTCATGTCGTTCTTGCTCTACAGCGTACAAGACAGCACCTAAAGTCTTTTAATTTGTCAATAATTATATTAGTTCGGATCAGAGAATAACCCTTGGTAACTCAGTTTTTATTAGTCTCCTCATTAAAGGCGTAGAACTACCGCTCCATAAAAAAAGGGCATGATGCCTAACGACATCATGCCCTACCCTGTCCTTGACCAGAGTTTTACTTCACCCAGGTTGAGCGAATGTACTTCACCACATCCCAGATTTCCTTGTCTTTCAAAGATTTTTTATGTGCGACCATACCCGTCCCAGGCGAACCGTTCTTTATGATCCAGAACATTTGTCCCGCTGAAACGTGTTTCATCGTATCTGAGCAGGCAAAATTTCTTGGCGAAGGCTTGAGCGCTTTACCAAGTTTTCCTGTTCCATCGCCATTTCCACCATGACACATTTTGCAGGCCATGGGTTTGGCCTTCTTCAGATAAATGGATTTCCCGTTTCCGGCATCGGCTGAACCTGTTTTATCCATTTTCGCTATGTTCGATGGCGCCGATTTAGTTTTTCTTGGTTGCGGACATTTTCCCCCAGCGGAGGCAGAGATTGCGATGGTAGACAAAAACATTAATGTTAGTATTGATATAAATAATTTTTTCATTTTCAGCTCCCCCTCAATTATAAACTCGGTTTGCCAAAATATTCATCTAAGCCGCTTATTTGGCGACCAATTCGTAATCCATCGCAGAGTCAGCACCTGCCGATACTGTTATCTCCCGGGTCACCTGACCAACGTATGGATGCCATGCGGTCACCTTGTATTTGCCCGCAGGAATATTATCGATCTTGAATGTCCCATCGGCCCCGCTGATGGCGTAGTATGGATTCCAAACAATTCTTGCATCTGCTTCCATGTAGTTGTGCTGATCGCATTGCAGGAAGAAATGTTTGTCTTTTTTCTTTTTCAAACGTGCAAGGTTCTTGGTCACATCCGCAACGTCACCCTGACCTGGCAGAGGTTTGTTGAACAGAGTCTTTCGGCTTGCGCCCACCACTGAGTACCCATGTGGATTATGCAAGGTGTCCGCATCATGGTTGGTTATTTTTACAATCCCGCCAGTTTTCCTTTCAGCTTTGCTGGGCTTACGAACTGCGGCTACTTTCTGGTCGACATCGCAATTTCTGAAATCAAAGTTTGCTTTTCCCGCATCGCCCCATGCTTTCCCTGAATCTATATTTTCAATGAACACGACCGTGTCTTTCAGGTTCCCATCACTGACGGAAACTTTAACTCTGGGTCGAATCCCACCTGCTTTCGTGTCAGGATGCTTCACGCAAAACTCAACATTTTTACCTTTGTTGAGATCTTCCATGATGGGCTCAGGTACCGTCCCTTTGAAATTGATCTTTCCTGAAATGGAACCGCCATTGCTCACCGTACCCTCAGCGTATTTCTTGCCGGCGAAACTCGTACTGATACTGGCGAATAAAAAGAGTACGCATAACCCAAATACTGTTTTTGTGTATTTCATTTTGAACCTCCTCCAGCGTTTGGCTGGATTCCTGGTTTTTCCTCCTTTCTCTTTTCTAAAATTCAACCCGGGTCCGAGCCGAAAGAGGAGATAACTCTCGGCTCAGACAATAGTCGCGGGAGGGCAGGAACTTTAAGCGACGATTCCGGGGTGGGTTTTCCAAACTCATTTTCCAAATCTAAAAAAGAAATATCTTATCTTTCGAATCCGAACACATCATTGTCGTAACCACTTTTTGCCTTACCGTAAGCATTAAAGTCGTTTTTCCCGCGAGGATGCGTTTTCAGATAATCCGGGAACAACTTCCAATGCCTTTGAGTCAACATTTTGCTTGTAAGCACTTTTTTCAGCTTCCCTTTGCCGTCCATAATTCGCACCTGATAAAACATGGTATGCTCCTTGGTCTGATCACAACTGGTTTCCTTAAAGTCTTACGCTCCGGTTTCAGCGTTTATAATCATCTAAAAAGCAATAGGCGTACCACTGGATTGGCACTTTGCTATTATTTTCTAACTAGTTATTTTTAAATAAGTTATTAATTCAGGAAGGAGAAAGTGACCAAGCAGGGAGTCCCGTATATGGGACTTCAATTCCGGGACTCGGCATTTCTCGATGAGGTTTGGCTGTGGAAGCTGCTATAGATAATCACTAGGCAATACACAAACTTGAACGCGTGG
>CAJWQP010000077.1 GCA_913045445.1 uncultured Nitrospina sp.
CTAGTGGGGCATTCAAGAGTGGGAAATGTTGATTGGAAAGTCGGAGCGTTGCTCGCTCTGGGGGGAATGCTGGGAGCGCAGGCGGGACCGTTTATTCTGGAGCACATTTCCGACCAGAATTTCAAACGATTTTTTTCTGTTTTGCTCATCGGCACGGGTTTGTGGTTGTTTTATCAATCCCGCACTTTGCCCTGACAATCAGGAACTTTTCGTTTCCCGGCGCGTTCCACGAACTAGGCGCACGGCAAAAGGCCCGTCCCCAAACTTGTTAATCCAGCTTGATCGCCCCTTGACCAGGCTGAACATCATCGCGCGTTCCCCATTGACCGTATCGGTCCAACAGCAGTCGGCTCCCCCCTTTTCAAATTGCTCGTGGATGTGGGTTTCGCTGTTTCCAAAGTCGCGATTGCTGAAACTTTTATCGAAGATAGTTTTGATATCTTCCAGCTTTGGAATCCGCCAATCATTGAAGCCTCCTGTTTTTTCTTTGTTGTGTTCTCTCACCAGTTTCCGGGATTTTTCCAGATGCATCCAGCGCCCCGTAAGTTGCCGGGAGTCCTTTTTAAACCACGTGAGGTCAGTTTCAGTATCAGTGATCGTTCCATCTTGATTGTCCTCGAACCTGGACATGGTGGCTTCCTCGAAAAAATATTAGATGATTTGTAGACGCGATTATAGCAAACGGGAGGTCAAATATCAGGTGTTGGCAAAGATAGCGGACACCGCCCACAGGGGTGCTCTGGAGGAGGAGCTTAGCTGTCACCTCGATGGGCAATTTCCGCCACAATCACTCATGTTACAAGAAACCCTTCCATAAGTTGCGATGGTTCTTTACCCGGTAGAGGATTCGTTAAAAATAATTAACTTTTCAAGTTAACTTTACGGGTCAAAAAAAACCCTAATTATTTCAATGTAAAGGAGGAAAAACTAAATACAGGGTTACTGGACAGGGAGAAACTCCAGTCCCTGAAACTCGTATTGAAGTTGGTGAGGGAATTTTACCGAGAAAAAAGTCTGGCCATACGGAGGTACCTGAGGCTTGGCAATCACTTTTTTGAGGTCATGAGGGTTTTCCTCGCAAGACCGGAAAAAGCATAGATGAACAATTATGCCGTACTTTGGTTTACGGTTGAATATAAGGCCAAATATATCTCTGTTGTTAAAAAAATACTGCAGGATGAAATGGGGGTGGTTGACTTGAAACGTTTTTCCTCTGGGCAATTTCGTTAAATCCACTTTACTGGGGACGGGGATGCTCAGGATGGGATATTTTTTAAAAGAAACCTCGTCAATGCAATAAGCGCTTTCACTGGCGGCATGGATGAACAGGCAGACAGCTACCAGTATTAGTTTCCAGTTTGCAGTTGTACCAGAAAAATATTTAGGTGGGTGAATCATGGTTTGAGCTTTTTATTTAAGTCCACAGGGTGTCAGCTCCGTCTTGAGGGCTTTGCGGATGATAGGAAGCGAAAAAGGAATTTACAAGAAAATTATGGGCAGGCATAAAAAAAGCCGATAGGGTGAAACACCCTACCGGCTTTAATTTTAAACTTTCAGACCAAACGATCTTAATTTACTTAAGAGTCGGATGGATTTCAGCACACTGCGCTCTGGAAACCAGATTTTCCTTCATGAAACCATCACGGTTTTGACCCATCTGACGGCGATAAGCGTCACCTGTGTTGTCGCCATCACAGTCACCAGGAACCAGACCATAAACCTGTGCTTCTTCGATTGTTCTAGCCGCTTTCCAGGACTGCTCAGATTGGGAAGAGCCAAATTGCCAGTCTGCGCCACCGCCGTTACCAGCGTTGCTTAAAGACCGACCAGCACCAGATCTTTGGTTAACATAGTTTGCGTGTGCGCGAGCTGATGCACCAATCGCCATCTGGGTCTGTCCAACACCCATTACGCTTTGGTCCACTTGTCCGTATGCACCTGGAACTACATCATCCGCACTGGCTGTGCCGATAGATAGTACTGCTACGAATGCGATTGCTAATACGATAAGAACTGATTTTCTCATTCCTAAGCCTCCCCTAAAAATGATTGCTGATAAACCCGGAAGTACTAATACAAACTAATGAAATTAATATGTTGCCGAGTTCGTTAGCCGCCTCCCATCAGACTTCTGATGATTTTACGTATTTTAAGATGTTCCCGTATGGACCGACAAAACAAATGTAAAATCCCTTACGAATGCCAGAATTTATAATCTTATTGAGCATTTGTCAATAAAAAAACACCTGTGGGGCCTAGGGAAATTCTGATGAGGCGATTATGTGCATTTCTGACCCTCAGATTACCTTGGAAACCTATTGTTTTTAAAGAGGTCAGTATCTTTCATGGGATATTTTTTTATGCTGAGGAATCTAATTACAAGCAGGGGGGTATAAATTCTATTAGTGGGCTTCTCCTCGTGAGGCAATATTTCGTGTCATGGAAGTTGCAGGAGGTATGAGTTGGTCACTGTTGATATATTCTTGCCGGGGAGGATGCGTAAGTGCCAGGCCGATCTTCTGGCCCGTTTTAATATGGGTGGGCTGGCATCGGGTACTTGGTGACATACCCCTCTCACCCCTACAGGGCACGAGTACTTGTGAAGAAATATCACAGGGGTATGAAGCAATGGTCAAATACCACAAGCACCAGTACAGGCAAAAAAAAGCCGATAGAACTAAAGTTCTATCGGCTTAATAGTTTAATTCAGATGCGCACATTCCATGTGCACATTCAGGTTCTGAAATTACTTGAGTGTCGCATGATTTATTTGACAATCAGCGTTGGAAACCAGATTTTCCTTCAGGAAGCCATCACGGTTCTGGCCCATCGCACTACGATAAGCATCGCTGGAGTTGTCACCACGGCAGTCGCCCACAACCAGACCCGTAACGTTGCCCGTGTCTTCTAAAGTTCTCCACTGTTTCCATACATTCTCACTCTGTGAGGAACCGAACTGCCAGTCGGCAGAAGTTGCAACGGTATTGTTCCTGGAGTTTGCGGCACCAGACCGTATAGCTATATAGTTTGCGTGGGAACGGTCAGAAGCACCAATCTGCATCAGGGTCTGACTGACACCCATGACACTACTGTCCACAGATCCTGAATAATCAGCGCCTGGAATCAGGGAGTCAGCACTAGCATTCAATGCGGTGAAACCGGAAAACAAACTCACTGCCAAAAACAAAATCACTTTTTTCATTATCCACTCCTCAAAAAATAAGATTAGAAGAAAACCTGAGTAAGAAGAAAACCTGGGTAATAATAACAAGTGGTTTTTTTTAAAGGTATAGGGTAAAGGCTGATATTCATATAGATTGCTGGCCTAGGTGCAGTAGGTTTTGTTCTTAGTCAGCGATGTGTAGAAAACTAGCAAGGGGCGTGGCCGGCTTTCCGCTTTATCTGATATAATCCTCGTCGGGGCCTAGCTCTTTTCCTACACCCAATAGCTCCGGTTGACTGGAGGAGGATATGTCTACCAAAGATAAATATTTTACGGTCGATGAGGCCAATGCGATTGTTCCTCAGTTGTTGGTTGATATCCCTCGCCTGCAGGAGTTGATGAACGATCTGACCCATAAATATCCCGATGTGAAGAAGGCCAGAGACAATGCTCCCTCTAACGGAGGCAGTGTGCAGGGGGCTGACTATGTGAACTGCATTCTGGAGATCAACTTTTTATCTGAAAGGTTGGAGTCGCGGGGTTGTATCTTAAAAGGAATCAAGAATGGACTTGTAGACTTCCTGACCCTTCGGGAGGGGAGAGAAGTTTATCTTTGCTGGAAAAGTCCGGAACAACGGATCGAGTACTGGCACGACATTCAGGCAGGATTTGCGGGACGCCAGCGAATCTGACTTCAGGCCTGTTTAGGGCGGTTTCCTTCCCGGATCATTTTTTTAACTGCTTTTACCAACAAGGGGTTTCCTGATATAGCGTTCCCCACATCAATTCCCGCCTTATTGCCGGTAAAATTCGAGAACTCGCCTCCTGCTTCCTTGACGATGATTTTACATGGCGCAAAATCCCATATGTAAGCCCATGGATCGACCATAACATCAATCGCACCACGGATAGCCATCAAGTGACCAAAGGCATCGGGATAGGTGCGGACAATTTCGGCTTCTCGATTGAGGCGATTGAACAGGTTCATGCATTTTTTTTCTTTAAAGCAATACAGATCGGCGACTCCTGCGAACGCTCCTTCAACGCGTCCATGTTGCGAAACGCCAAGACGCTGACCGCTACTGCAATGGGCGCCTTTTCCTTTCACAGCCCATACGGTTTCACCCAATGCCGGTAGGGAGATGACCCCCATAACAGGCTCGCCTTTGTGGAGCAGGGCTATCAGGGAGGCGAACAGGGGCAGTCCACGGATAAATGAGCGGGTCCCATCAATCGGGTCAATGGTCCATGTCCAATCCGACTTCACGGTATTTTCGCCAAACTCCTCGCCAATGATGCCGTGACCGGGATAGGCGCTGGAAATCTTTTTGCGTAAAACCTCCTCTGCCTTGCGGTCGGCGATGGTGACTGGACTTTGATCGGATTTGGATTCGACAGTTATATCTGTGCGAAACCACTTCATGATTTCTCGATTGGAGGTTTTTAAATAGGATAGGGCGGCATCTTTTGCTTCCAGAAGATCCATGAGGTTTCTCCGCTGAAAAGTATTTAGAATTTCTTTTATAGCAAATGGACTGCGTGGTGTCGATGGTTGCTGGATGATTTGTGAATTTAAGGGATTGCTTTATAAATCTTTTAAAATATAATCGGAAATCCACTAATGCAAATCTGGTTCTACTTATGAAAGATAAAAATTTAATGATAGGCATCATTGCCTGCTTTGCCATATCGGTTATCTTTATACTCGTGATTGTATGGGAGATCAAAAAATCTATCGACTACGATGAAAAAGTGCGTCGGCTTGCCACCAAGGCGACCCGGTCGGTCGCGGAAGATAACAGGGATTTCAGTGTCTACGAAACCATGCTTGGAGATGATGGGCAGGAAATGATCTTGATTCCTGAAGGGGTTTTCACGCGTGGAGCCGATGATGGTGGTTTTGATGAAAAGCCACAGCAGGAAATTTACCTGGATGCTTTTTATGTGGACAAGTATGAAGTATCGGTTAAGGCCTACAATGTGTTTCGTAGAAACGCCAACTATGTCAAGCCTTCATTCCCTTTTCTACAGGGAGATGAGAAGATTCTGGAGACACCTGATTTTCCGGTGGTTGGAGTTTCCTGGTACGATGCTTCCAATTACTGCAAGTGGGGAGGGAAAAGGCTTTTGACAGAGGCTGAATGGGAAAAAGCCGCTCGGGGAACCCATGGCCTGGAATTTCCCTGGGGAAATAAATTTGAGGAAAAACGGGTCAACCTGGCGGGGAAACAGGATGGATTTGAGTTCATGGCACCCATTGGCAGTTTTCCTATGGGAAGAAGCGTTTACGGGGTTTATGATATGTCTGGTAATGTTTCGGAGTGGGTCCATGACCTTTATGATCAGTTCTATTATCAGGGCGCACCGATGATGAATCCGACCGGACCGGAGAAAGGCAAAAACCGGGTTTTCCGAGGCGGGTCATGGGATTCACGAACGGTTGATATTCGTAGCTCAAAAAGGTTTGCGGCGACCGAAGGAAGAAAAGATGCAGTCCTGGGTTTCCGTTGTGGTTTATCCAAAGCAGACGTGAAAAAATAACCCTCCTCGCCGGAGGGGCAAAGAGTAGGAGAATTGGCGGCTATAGATTTGTTAACTCAAAAAACTCCCCTGTTGGGTCCAGCGTCACGCTGGTTTTGAAAATTTTATCAGGTAACCCCCCTTGAATCCCCGATCCAGATTCTGGATATTCATTTTCTTTTTTGTTTCCGGCGCAACAGGTCTCATCTATGAGGTGGTTTGGACGCGGCTGTTAACACGCGTTATGGGTAACACCCATTATTCCGTTGCCACTGTGCTGACCATGTTTATGACCGGGCTTGCCCTTGGCAGTTACCTTGGCGGACGCTGGATTGATAAAAAGAGCAATCCTCTGGCTCTGTATGCGGTTCTCGAAGGGGCCATCGGGATTTACTGCCTGTTGATCCCTTGTATGATTGAGTGGGCTTCTCCTCTCTTCCAGTGGGTTTACCAGGCGCAAGGTGAGTCATACACCCAGGTCAGTTTGTATCGATTTTTGATTTGTGGATTTATATTGCTGGTGCCGACATCTTTTATGGGGGCAACACTTCCGGTTTTAAGTAAACATGTTTCACGAGATACTGCATTTATTGGTCGGGATGTTGGAACTCTGTATTCGCTGAACACTTTTGGGGCGGTTTTTGGAGCTTTATCCAGCGCATTTTTGTTCATGCGGTTATGGGGGGTCCTGACCACCATCTATTTCGCGGCCGCGTTGAACATTGGTATCGCCATTGTCATTTTTCTACTGTTTCGTCCGCGCATGAGCAGTGATGAACGTGAGGAACCCGCCAGCCAGGACACCGAAGATGAGGCAATCGTATCGGATTTGTCCCGAGCCAATACGGTTATCATTTTACTGGCATTTGGGTTTTCCGGTTTGTGTGCCTTGACCTACCAGGTGGCGTGGAACAGGATATTTTCCCTTCTTCTGGGATCATCTGTTTACGCATTCAGCCTTATCCTGACCACTTTTATTCTGGGCCTGGCTTTGGGGACGGTCGTATTTTCCCGGTTGGTGAATCAAATAAAGAATCCGCCGGCAGTGTTCGGAATTCTACAGGCCGCGATAGGCGTTTCAGCTTTGATGGCCCTTCCTCTGTTTGGCGACATACCTTTTGTTAATCGATGGGTGTACCAGAACTGGAGTATGGAGTTTGCATCCATACAGTGGTCTGTTTTTCTGGTGATATTTTCCCTTTTGTTTGTCCCAACGTTTTGTATGGGCGGGCAGTTTCCAATAGTGATTCGACTGGTGGCTCGCAAGCTGGATACCTTGGGTCATTCGATCGGTAAGGTTTACGCTTCCAACACCATTGGCACCATCGTTGGATCGTTTCTGGCGGGATTTGTACTGATTCCATGGGTCGGCATTCAAAATACGATTCTGGTAGCTGTGATGCTGAACATGTTGATCGGGCTCGCTTTGCTGGTCATGTCTCCACGACTCAGCCTGAATTTAAAGATGTATGTTTTGCCGGCAATTCTGGTCGTTTGTTTTTTATGGGGACGGTCTTTGGAGCCTTGGGACAAGTCGGTTATCTCCAGTGGTTCCTACATGCCTTACAGGATAGGTGACCTGAGTGAGGCAGAAGCCAGGACCAACAAGATTTTATTTTATCGGGAAGGCACACACACAACTGTGACGACAGAGCTTTCTGTGTCGGGAAATATTTTCCTGCGCGTTAACGGTAAAACGGATGCCTCTCTGGCCATGGATATGCGAACGCAATTGCTCTCTGGGTATCTTCCGATGCTTTTACACGCCGACCCAAAATCGGCATTGGTTATCGGGCAGGGGAGCGGCATTACCCTGGGGGCTGTGGAGCAGTTTCCGGTAAAAAATGTGGACCTTGTTGAAATTTCTTCAGCAGTGATTGAAGGGTCCCGTTTTTTTGATCCCTTCAACCACCATGCTCTGGACGATGAGAGACTGAAACTCATCGTTGCCGATGGAAGAAACCACGTGGCCCTGGCGGAGCGGAAATATGATGTCATTGTTTCCGAGCCTTCTAATCCATGGATATCAGGTGTCGGCGCGTTGTTCACCGTCAACTTTTTTGAGCTGATGAAAAAACGTCTTAATCCGGGAGGAGTGGCCTGCATCTGGGTTCATACCAATATGAGCCCAATGAGTTTCAAGTCGGTTGTGCGCACTTTTGCTGAAACCTTCGAGTCTGTGACCCTGTGGGAATCGATCGTCGGTGACGATTATTTGCTCATTGGGTCAGACTCTGAAATGAAGCTCTCTTATGAAAAGGTGAATGAGCTTTTGTCAAATGAGGTACGAGGCAAAGATCTTCATGGGATAGGAGTTCATAAGGTGCGCGATCTGATGAGTCTTCTGATTATGAACAGGGAGCGCATACTGGAGTTTGGAAAGGAGGCGCCCATTCACACAGATGATAATTCCCTCTTGGAATTTAACGCGCCAAGATATATATACAAGGATGAACGAGATGTTCTGGTGCGCCAGATCACCCCATTTGTCAAAATTGATTCATCGCTTTTAGAATTCAGTCAATTGGACGAAGCTGACCGTCTGGGTGTTTTGACGGAAATTGAAGCGACAGAGCGTTCGGAGAGCCAGGTTTCAGAGATCAAGCGCCGAAACAGAGTGGATGGATTGCTGGATCAGGCCAAAGAAGCATACGAAGCGGGGGATGCCGCTCGCGCGGTTGAAATTTATGGACAGATCCTCAAGCGAGACCCTGAGCACGTACTGGCCTGGCTGAATATGGGGAACATTCTCAAGGGGCTGGGGCGTTTGAACGCGGCGGAGATTGCATATATGAGGACCCTGGAGGTCAATCCATTTTACCTCTTTGGGAATATTGCTTTGGCTCAGCTTTATTTGACAAACAAGGAACCAGAGAAAGCATTGGAAGTATTAAAATCAGTTCGTGAGTGGCATACTGTCGGCGATAGTGAGATAAGTTTATACATGGGGCTGGCTTTTTCTTTTCAGAAAAAGGTGGAACTTGCGGTGGAAGAACTTCAGAACGCCATTCGGTTGAACCCCGGGTTTGACTTGCCATATTACTACCTTGGGGTGCAATATCTTAATTCGCGTCCGAATCTGTCAAAAAAGCATCTTAAGAAGTTTCTGGTTTTATCCGCGAAAAAACCGGGAAATCCAAACCTGATTACCAAAGCGCAACAGTTGCTGGGAAAATTGTGACCGCTTGACCGAGTGAATCAGGGAAACGTTGTTATGAATTTAATTTTTGTGAGATTAATATGCCTTCAAAGATAAAGTTGTTGTGGGTTGCATGTATTCTGGTTATCTTCTTCGGTTTTATTTATTTTTCTGTGCTGGGACAGATTGATGTGGCCAGACAAAAGGGAGAAGCCAGAGCCACGCAAAAGTCCCGCTTGGATGAAAAACAGAAGGAGAAAAAACAGAAGAATAAGGGACGGACATTCAAGGTTGACCCAATAAAAGAAATAAAAGAACTCAATGCTTTGGGCAAGTATGAAGAAGCAGTCAAATATGCGGAAGGCGTGGCCACGCTGAATCCGGATCGGGCAAGGATTTATACATGGTGGGGAATTTCTCTGGTTAAGGCAGGGAAAAGAAGTGAAGCCATTGAAAAATTTGTAAGGGCAGACGAACTTGATCAGACCTATGCCAAGACCTACCTTTCCTGGGGGCTTACTCTGGCGATGGACGGGAAAGTAAAAGAAGCTATGGAAAAATATCAGAAGGCTGTCGAGCTAAAGCCAGAGAGCAGTAACGCATACGCGTACTGGGGGGCGGCATTGGGACAGTTGAATCAGCACGCTCAAGCTGTGGAAAAACTGGAGCGTGCCCTTGAGATTAATCCGAAAAACGCCAATGTTTTTGGTGTCTTAATCGATTCATTATTTCACCAGAAAATGTACGGTCAAGCGTGGAATACGGTAAAAAAAGCGAGAGAGGCCAAGGTAACTATTGCAGAAAGTTCTTTAAAGCGATTGGCAGACGTATTTCCTGAGCCCAGCGGGTGAGCCCAAAAAGGTGAATCTGCTAAGCAGTTATTGCCAGTCACAACATATGCTTTAAAATCAATTACTTGAAGGTGACTGTTGCAGAAAGTTCTTTAAGGCGATTGGCAGGCGTATTTCCTGAGCCCAAGCGGGTTGAGCCTAAAAAGATGAATCTGCCGAGCAGTTATTGCCAACCACAATATATACTTTTTTTGTCGTTTCACCATCGGGAAACCCCTTGTAAATACCCATTATCGAACCCATATTCACCCCAGACAGTTATAGGAGATGAGCCATGACCACGATTCCTGTAAACGAAGGCAAGTGGGACCGCTACACAAGAGTCATACTGGGATCTCTTTTGGTTGCAACGAGTATCGCACTGTTTAACATCTGGGGCTTGATTCTGGTTGTTGTAGGCGTCGTTCCAAAAAGTCGATTATTTGGTGGAAATATTATGTTATTTAGTTATGAACATATGGTATAGTTCCGCTATGATTATATAGGTTTACGCTTGTGCGCTGTCTTTAGCGGTTGGCATTAGCAGCATAAAACTCAAAACTCTTAAGTTCTCTTTTTTAACAGGAGGTTTGCGGTGGGCTCTAAAGTGTTCCGTAGAAATTTGATTTTATCTTTTGCCGTTTCCCTGATTTTTTGGATGGGTTCCAGTGTTTTTGCCAATGCCAGTTCGGTAGACTCAGGGGAGGTTGC
>CAJWQP010000078.1 GCA_913045445.1 uncultured Nitrospina sp.
TAGCCCCAAGGGGAATCGAACCCCTGTTTCCGGCGTGAGAGGCCGGCGTCCTTACCCCTAGACGATGGGGCCATGCCATGCTTACCTAATGAGTCTATTGGAACTCTTTGGCTCGATATGCGTTTGGCGATTGAGTTCAACGGTTGAATAATTGAGCCACTGTTCATTAGCCGGGAGAGATACAATTATTGCCTCTCGCGGTGAGCGAGTTAGAATCCTTCACGGTCCATGATGGGTGGCCCGCCGCCTTTGGTTTTTCTTGCTTTTTTCTTTTCGTCGCGTATTCTCTGCTCTTCTTCCAGGTCTCGTTTGTTCACTCGCGTGACGAGAAATGTCATCAGCGGATATGCTGGAATTGACATGACTACCCATGTAAGAAAGAATTTCCCCTGTGCCGAGACAGGGGCTGTCCCCTCACTTTCCACATTTCCAGCCAGAGCCAGGCCGATGATCATTCCTATTCCCATCCCAAGTAATGAGGAGATCGCAGTCTTGTGCAGGATTTCATTCTGATATAATGTTGAGAATATTGGAAACTCGGTCACATATGCGGCCAGGATCCCCAATGTGCCCAGTATGAACATGACGGCCATCAGGAAATCGTTGGTGATTGCTACAGAGGCGGCCAAAAGATAGGCTGGCGCACATAATCCTAAAACGAAGGGGTTTTTTTTATAGTCCATTTTTATATTTTTTAGTGTAAGAGTATGGCTCGGGCACAGGGAGTCGAACCCCAACCTTCAGATCCAGAAACTGACGTCCTACCATTAGACAATGCCCGAGCGCTAACTTTTCTCGAACAGTAATGATAGGTTTTGGCGTGGTGGGTGTCAAGTATAAGTTCCGGGTCTTGCAGGGCCTTTTACTGTTCAAATAGTCTGCTGTTTTAACATGGTTTGTTGGTGAGGGAGTTGATTTATGAGGGTGATTGCGGGACAGGCCAGGGGTACTCGATTAGCGGGACTCAAGGGGACCGGAGTACGGCCGACGCTTGACCGGGTGCGGGAGTCGCTGTTCAGTATATTGGGACACGATTTGTCGGGCGAGTGTTTTCTCGACTGGTTTGGCGGGTCGGGAGCGGTTGGCATTGAGGCTTTGAGCCGTGGCGCGGAAAAGGTGGTGTGGATCGAAAATAATCGTCAGGCGCAACAGCTGATCTATGCGAATCTTGAGAAATGCCGATTCTGGAATGGTGAGGATGAATCGAAGGCCTCGAATTGGGTCCTGCTGAAAATGGACGCGCTTCAGGCCATTTCTGTTATGGAGGAGCGATCCTTCCTGTTTGATATTGTTTATCTGGACCCGCCTTTTGCCGATGGCTTGTATGAGGATTGCCTGACGGCGCTGGCAAAGTCGCAATTGCTCAATGCTTCGTCACTGGTGGTAGTGGAGCATCACCACAAAAATGTCCTTCAGGAATTCTATGGTAAACTGTCACGAACAGATCAGCGACGGGTGGGGGATAATTGTCTTTCGTTTTACGGGATAAAAAACTCGTGATTTATCCACTTGCGTGCGACTGCATATAGTGTATGGGCCTTTTCGATAATTTCAGGGTATGACAGACGAAGCTCGTTTTCTTGCATAGCATTTAGATAACGACCAGTTGATGGAGCATTACGGGGTGAAGAATTCTGCCGCAGAGAAAATTGTCATCGCTATGAGCGGCGGTGTGGACAGCTCGGTCGCGGCGGCTCTGCTCAAGGAGCAGGGGCGCGATGTGGTGGGTATTTCTCTCCAGTTGTGGAACTACAGTGCCGATTCGGCCGAGCGTTTCGATACTTGCTGTTCGCTGGATGATCTTGGCGATGCGCGTCGTGTGTCGGACAAAATAGGCATCCCTTTTTATATCTTCAATATGGAAAAGGAGTTCAAGGAAGAGGTCGTTGACTATTTTGTTTCCGAGTATCTCAAAGCGCGCACTCCTATTCCCTGTACGTTATGTAATCAGAAGCTGAAGTTTGACCACCTTATCAGCCGGGCGGAAGGTTTCGGTTATCAGCGGGTGGCGACCGGCCATTACGCGGTCATCGTCAAGGAGGAGGGGCGTCGGGCGATCAAGCGGGGCAGGGACCGGTCGCGCGATCAGAGTTATTTTCTGTTCAACTTGTCGCAGGATCAGCTTTCCCGGCTGGAGTTCCCGCTGGGTGACACGGATAAAAAAGAGGTGCGTCGTCTGGCAAAGGAACTGGGCCTCACGGTGGCAGAGAAAGTGGAGTCGCGCGAAATCTGTTTTATCCCGGATAATGATTACGCGTCCTTCATCGAAAAACGCGTGAATGGCGACACTTTTTGCGAAGGGGACATCATCAATGCCGATGGCGAAACGGTGGGCAGGCACAGAGGGTATCCCGCATTTACGATTGGTCAGCGAAAAGGATTGAACATCGGCGGATTGAAAGAGCCGCATTATGTTACGGCGATTGATCCGGATAAAAATGAAATCTCTGTAGGACCGCAAAGCGGTTTGTATCGCAGTGAATTTTTTGCGGATAAGGTCAACTGGTACCTGCCGAGAACAGAAGCCTTTGATGCCCAGGTCCAGATACGCTACCGCCACAGTGGAGCGACCGCAAGGGTGACTCCGCTGGCGGACGAGCGTGTGCGGGTGGAGTTTGCCGAACCTCAGCTTTCCGTCACACCGGGTCAGTCGGCAGTTTTCTACAAGGATGATCTCATCGTCGGCGGAGGATGGATTGAATGACAGATGCTGTCAGGGTCGCGGTAGAAGCGGCCCTTGCCGCTGGTAAAATTCAGAGCGAACGAGCAAACGACATCCGTGGTATTTCGGAAAAAGGTGGAGTGCGCGGTGATGTTGTTACGGAAGTTGATCTTCTTTGCGAAAAGGAAATCATTAGTCGCATTCAAAAAGCTTTCCCCGAACACGCGATCCTCGCTGAAGAATCGGGTAGCACTCAGGGCGACGCAAAAAACAAATGGGTCATCGATCCTCTCGATGGAACACTCAACTACTCCCACGGGTTCCCCTGTTACTGCGTTTCAATAGGACTGGAGCACGAAGGCGAACTGGTTGTTGGCGTTATCTACAATCCAAATCTGGACGAATTGTTTGTCGCCGAGAAAGGGCAGGGCGCGACCCTCAATGGCAGTCCTGTTAAAATATCCACCACGGATACTCTGGACAAAAGTTTACTGGTGACCGGGTTTACCCCAAAGATTGTTGGCAGTGAAGACGATAACCTGAACCACTTTTGTAATTTCATGAAGTCATGTCAGGCTGTCCGGCGACCGGGTTCTGCGGCGATGGATTTCTGTTACACAGCGATGGGGCGCTTTGACGGATTCTGGGAGGCGCATCTGAGTCCCTGGGATATGGCGGCGGGAGTATTGATCGTTCGTGAAGCGGGCGGTACCGTGACTGCTTTCGATGGCGGGCCTTTCAGCATCTACGACAACCATGTCCTCGCCAGTAATGGGCGTGTGCACCAGGAGATGGTGGATATTCTGACACAGCCGAAAATTTGAAATTAAATTTCCTTCACATCCAACGAAGTAAACTTCCTTCTAACAACCGTGCCCAACAGGAGCTATCCCCCTCTCCGGGCAGGAGTTTATTTAAGCAGGTAGGTGTAGCCGCTGAGGCCTTCCTTATATAACTTCAAAAATTCATCGGCATCTTTTTGCGTGATGTTGCCGGTCTCGACATAGTTCACCAGGAACCCGGATACCCGGCCCGCGAGTTCGTCTGCTTTGAACTGGACGTAATCGAGGACATCGGTCACGTCTTCGCCTTCGATGATCTGTTCGTATTTAAGGCAGCCGTCTTCTTGTATGGAAACGTGGAAGGTATTGGTGTCGCCAAAGAGGTTGTGCAGGTCGCCAAGTATTTCCTGGTACGCTCCGATTAAAAATATTCCGAACTGGTAGGACTCGCCGGGTTCCAGTGAATGGACTTTGAGTGTTGGCGTATTGCCTCGGTGGGTGCCGATGAAAAGATCGAGGCGTCCGTCTGAATCGCAGGTGATGTCTTCGAGTGTCGCGTCACGAGTCGGCTCTTCGGTCAGTCTTTGAATGGGCAGGACAGGGAATACCTGGTCGATAGCCCATGAGTCGGGAACGGATTGGAATATTGAAAAGTTGCAGAAATATTTATCTGCGAGATTTTTTCTCAGAGTTGCAATTTCGTCGGGCATGTACTTCAATCGTTGCGACAATTTTTCGATTTTTCTGCTGATGCCCCAATAGATGCGTTCGCAAAGTGCTCGATCGCGCAGAGTGATGAGTCCGAGCAGGAACTGGTTGTGTATTTCATCTTTCAGGTGCGTGGCATCGTGCCAGGACTCGCTCAGGTTTTTGTTCGATGTGTTTTCCAGAACATCGTATATTTCTTCAACAATTTCGGGAGCGTTTTCGGGTATCTCGATTTGATCGCTCCACTCGGGAAACGAGGTGACATCGAGTACGTTGAAAACAAGAATGGAGTGATAGGCAGTCATCGCCCGTCCCGATTCTGAAATGATATTCGGATGAGGCAGATCGTTCTCCCTGCAGGATTCAAGAACGTGATAAACCACATCGTTGGCGTACTCCTGCACGGTATAGTTGGTGCTTGACGCGTAGGTGGATCGTGACCCATCGTAGTCGATGCCGAGTCCGCCACCCACATCTATGTGGTCGATGGGGCATCCCGCTTTACACAGTTCCGCATAGAAACGTCCCACTTCCTTCAAGCTGTTTTTGATTCTGCGGATATTGGTGATCTGGCTTCCCAGGTGAAAATGAATGAGTCGGATGCAGTTTTTAATTCCGCGTTGTTCGGCGAACTCCAATGCATCGACCAGTTCCATCGAGTTGAGTCCGAATTTTGAATATTCTCCACCGGACTCGGCCCATCTTCCCTGTCCAGAACTGATGAGCTTGATGCGGAGCCCGATATTGGGTTGGATGTTTATTTCTTTCGCGACCCGATCTATGATCTCCAGTTCGTCAGGTCGCTCGACAACGATGAAGACTTTTTTGCCCAGCTTCTGGCTCATCAGCGCGAGGCGAATGAAGGTTTCATCTTTGTAGCCGTTACAGATGAGGAGTGCCTCCGGGTTGTCCATGATCGCAAGGATCGCGTGAAGTTCTGGTTTCGAGCCAGCCTCCAGTCCGAAGTTAAATGGCCTGCCAAATTTGACTATCTCTTCGACTACCTGTCGTTGCTGATTGACTTTGATGGGGTACACCCCGTGATAGGCGCCTTCATAATTATATTTCTTGATCGACTCGTCGAAGGCGTTGGCCAGTTTAGTGATACTGGTTTTAAGGATATCCGAGAATCGGATGAGCGCGGGCAGGGAATAGCCCTTGGCCTGGATGTCTTCCACCAGTTCTTTCAGGTCAATAGAATGATGGCTCTCGTCTTGAGGCTGGACAACAATGTGTCCCTTGTTGTTGATATCAAAATATCCCAAACCCCAGCCACGGATGTTGTAGAGTTCGCGGGATTCTTCAATATTCCATTTGGTCATGTGCTGGCTTTATTTATAACCTCCCCTGACCTATCCTTGGTAAAGAGGGGGAATTTAATTCTCCTCTTCTTGGTAAGGGGAGGCAGGGTGGGGTTGTTACTTTTCATTAGATAATTTAAAGTTATCTTATCTGTTTGAAAAGTCAAATAGTTTATGACATCTTTCAGGCAGGAGACAGCATGAAAGCGGTAGGGCCACGCCCCAATCCATGATATAAAACCAGATCGTTTACCAAGTAATGTGAAGGAGTTGAGATGAAGATAGATGGTGTTGATGTTCAAAAGATTGCCGGTGAGTTTGGAACGCCGGTTTATGTATACAGCATGACTGTGTTACGCCAGTCGATAGAAGAGATTCGCCAACTCGCGCCAGTCACTCGCTACGCAATGAAGGCCTGCTCCAATGTGCGCGTACTTAAGGAAATGCTACAGCATGGAATAAAGATCGATGCGGTCAGCGTTTTTGAGGTGAGGCGTGCGATCAAAGCAGGGTTCAGGTCGGAGGACATTTGTTTCACCAGTGATGTTTTCGCATTTCCTGAGGACGTGCGGTTTTGTCTGGAAAATAATATTTTCACCAATTGTGGAACATTGGGAATGCTGGAGGAGTATGGTCGTGCGTTTGCGCAGACGGGTCAGGGGAATCATAAAATATCTATCCGTATCAACCCGGGCGAGGGTGCTGGTCATTCTAAAAAGACCAACACGGGCGGTCCTTACAGCAAGCACGGTATCTGGTACGAAAATCTGGACGAAGCGCGGGCTATAGCGAAGAAGCACGGCCTGACAATTTCCTGTGTGCATATTCACATAGGATCAGGTGGTGACATGGAGCACCTGAAACGGCTCACTGGCAAGTTGGTAGACTTCGCTAAGGGATTCAGCGACCTGGAAGTGGTCAATTTTGGCGGCGGCCTGCCTTACCAGTACAACCCTGATTTACCGCAGGAAGAAATTTCCGGCTATAAATCGATCCTTGCCGAGCGGGTGAAAATTCTGGAAGATCACTTTGGCCGCAAAATTATTTGCGAGATCGAACCGGGTAGAAGGTTCGTGGCCGGATGCGGGTATCTCATCGGAGAAGTGCGGGCGCTCAATCATACCTTTGATGAGGATGGCAAGCGTCTCGATTATGTGCTGGGGAATATTGGATTCTGTCATTTGCTCCGTCCCATGGCATATGGGTCATTTCACCCTATCTGGATCGTGGGCGATGATTTGGGTCCGGAGCAGGACATCATTGTAGCAGGACCGGTATGCGAATCTGGGGATGTGCTCACTCAGAAAAATGAAGAACCTGTGCCCCGGCGACTGCCTCTGCCGAAAGCGGGCGACCTGATTGTTGTCGGTGGTGCGGGCGCGTATGGATTTGCCATGTCTTCCAACTACAATACCCAGCCGTTGCTTCCTGAAGTGGTGGTGGAAGGGGATAACTGTCAGCTGACGCGACGAAGACAGACCCTCGATGATATGTTGCAGGAAGAAATAGACTGACATTCCTCAGCCATTCTTAAAACAGCGGATCAATTTTCTGCGCCATCTGCACATCGGCAAGGGTCACGCCGCCCGATGAATGGGTCCAGTACCTGACCGATATGCGCTTGTAGTTGATATGGATGTCCGGGTGGTGATTGTTTGCCTCAGCGGCTTCCGCCACTTTATTTACGAAATTGATTCCCTCCATATAGGAGGAAGCGTGTTTGATCCGTTCAATGAACGGAACACCGTGCTCGTTTTCTCCAGTTTTCCATTCCGGTGCCAGTTCGTTGATTTTTTTCTGGAGTTCTTCCGTGGTTAAGGATTTTTTTTCTACCATAATTCGACCTCTGAGTTTGCCCGTCCATCCTACCATAAAAAATATAAGGACTGGAGGGCTGGGCTTGCCCAGAGCGAAGCGTGGTAGTGGAGCCGTAGGTTGAAGATGCCAGTATAGTATGCCCGACAGGTGCCTGATAATGAACAGGCTACACTAGTTTATCCAATTTGTGGCGTAAGGTTGTTTCATGGGCTTTGTAGATAAAACTTTCCACACCATTGATTCGTACTACAGGAATTTTTTCTTTAAACTCTTCGAATAATTTCGGGTCCGATTCAATATCCGTCATCACCAACTGCGCCGGGTAGTCCGGGAGGACTCGTTGAACAATAACTTTGACATCGTCGCAGAGACAGCAGTCCTGCTTTGTCAGAATTTCGATGACTATGGTGTCAGGCATGAAATAAGAGATTCCGGCTCATTACATTGAGTGAGTCATGGTGGTGAACTTGCCCCAGAGGATAAGCGCGGTAAAAAGTATGATTGTACCCCATAAGATTATCATGGCGATGGGGCGTTTTTTGGGGTCGGTTTCCGGGCTTCTGTCTATGAAAGGAATGCTGATCAGGCAGAAGCCAATCAGAAATGGCGCGACGATCAGTGAAGGAACCCAGATATTTTCCAGAGCATAAATCCACACGAACTGCCAGGGCGGTTTGGTAACTTCCAATCCCATAATTGGCGCGTTGCCCAATGGCGGCGAAATGGTTAATGCGAGCAGGCAGATCAGAGTCACAACTCCCGCGCCAGCTCGTCTCAGATATGCCGTGTGCTGGGCGAAGGTGATGACTTTGCCGGTGTCTGTTTCATCCGGCTTGGCGGACAGCTTGTGGTATTTGATATAGAACAGGTGGAGTCCGAGTAACATGATCGTGAGAATGGGGAGCAGCGAGATATGAGCCATATAAATCCGGCTCAACAGCGGCACTCCCGGAGAAAAACTTTCTGTCAGCGGCACTCCCAGGATGCCAAACTTTCCCGCGACCCAGAGAAAATGGTCGAGCGCTTCATAGCCTTCCTGATCCCATTTGAGAACGGTGCCGGTAAACATTAGATTGATCATCAGCCCAAGCAGACCGACACCGATCAACCAGTTCACTTCCCTTGGTTTTTTGTAGGACGCGGTATAAAAAACGCGCACCATATGCAGGACAAGTGTGACCGTAAGAATTTCTCCCGCCCAGAAATGAATGCCGCGAAGAAACCAGCCCATATACACCTGGTCCATCAGGACATGCACACTGTTGTTGGCGCCTTCCGGTGTGGGGTTGAAGAACTGTGCCAGCACGATGCCGCTGACAACCAGCACTCCGAACGAGGTCATCGTCATTCCGCCCAGAGAGTATTTTATGGAATTGGAATGGTCGGGGACTTCGTAATCGAGAAGGTGTATGCCTAGGCGTTCATTGAGGATTTTTTGAAGTCCATTCATAAGGCGAACCTTGGTTAACGACTATGAAGGATCTCTGGAGGATCCTTCACCTATTCGTAAAAAACTCAAACCCGCAAAAGCCAGTGCAGAAATAATAGTGATGCCGACAGCGACACCATATCCCTTTGCATGGTGCGACACCCATTCATGCGTGGCTTTTTCTACATGTCGCTTGTGCATTTCATGTGAGCCCTGTTTTTTTTCGGCATCTTTTCCCTCCTGGTGGCGTGTCATGGGTTCTCCATCAGTCATTTTCATGTCGCCGAGCGGGTCTGTGTGTCCTAAAATGTCGGTGCTTGAAAACGGGGAACCCACGGGATCATCACCAGGAATTGATGATTCCATTTCTTCTACGTCATTGACGGCTCTGTCATTGACAGCGTAGATCGAATCATTGAGAGGGATAACTTCTTCTGTCGATGCGGAGGAGGATTTTTCTTCGCTGTGTCCACCGCCATGAGCGAAAGTAGTTGCAGGAGTTGCAAGCAGGAGAGTCACCAATATAAGGACAGTTTTACTGCTCATTGTATCAGCTCCGCTGAATGAGTTGAGCAAACGCTTCTATAGTGTCGTTGGTAGCCCAGTCCCGCGGGCCTATCGCTTTGTGTACGATGATTCCATTTTTATCGACAACGAATGTTTCCGGGACACCTGTTGTCTTGTAATCTTTTTTTGCCACCTCGCTGTCTGGGTCAAGCAGTACGGGAAACGTTAGGTTGTATTTCTTGACGAACGGGGCGATCAGCGATTGGTCTTTGTCGACACTGATGGTCAGCATTTCGAAGTCATATTCCCGGAACCGCTGGTAAAGTTTTTCCATGGACGGCATTTCTACTTTGCAAGTGGCGCACCACGTTGCCCAGAAATTGATGAACAATACCTTGCCGCGGTAGTCCGACAGTTTTATTTTTCCACCGTTGAGGGTGGGTAGGTCGAATCCGGGCGCAAGAAACGCTTCAGCAGGATACTCCACCTCTCCCGGTCGCAGGTCTACTTTGTTGATAGTCACGATAAAGGCAGAAAACAAGGCGGCTACCAGCAGGGCATAAGGGATGTAGACGCTGACAGGTTTTTGTTCGACAACGGTATTCATGTTTTTATAAAATTAAAGTCGTTGTGGTTTATAAGGACGATAAAACTTCTGGTCGACGGCGACTACAATTTCGTCAATGGTTTTTCCCTGCTTGTATAATTCATAAGCATAGAGGACCTCGTTGATGCAGACATCGCATTTAGACCCGTGTTTGTTGGTGAAGCAGGTTAGCAGGGTTTTATGCTGATGATTTTTCTTGCAGTAGCAGTAGCAAAACTGGCTGTCGATGATTTTCGGAATTTCGGCGGCGATGCGGTAGGCTTCGGCGACTTTGCCCGTATAAAAGGCTGAAGACATTATCGGTCGGTTTTCAATCAATGTCCCCGTAGCCGGAGCAACCGGGTCGATATGTTGAGGTTGTTTCGTGGCCGAATAAACGATGGCCAGAACCAGAGCGATTCCTCCGATGAAGGCCA
>CAJWQP010000079.1 GCA_913045445.1 uncultured Nitrospina sp.
ATCAAAGACCGGTAAACTGTACTTATGAAGAAGTTGAATATTGATCTAGCCGACAGGAGTTACGACATCCTGATTGGCCGGGACCTCTTGGCCAAAACCGGGAGGCTGATTGCCGAACGATTTAATACCAGCCGGATCGCGGTCGTAACACACCCTTCCATCAGACAGTTGTTTGGTGAACAAATAGCGTCAGAGTTAACCACTGTGGGTCAGGCCCCCGAATTCATAGAAGTTCCAGAAGGCGAATCATCAAAATCATTGCAACAGGCCGAGGCCATTTACGACCGTCTGCTGGAGATGAACTGTGATCGCAAATCGGCATTGGTCGCTTTGGGTGGCGGAGTGGTGGGGGACCTCACCGGTTTCATCGCAGCCACCTACCAACGCGGGATTCCCTTTGTTCAAATACCAACCACCCTGCTTTCCCAAGTGGACAGCAGTGTCGGCGGAAAAACCGCTGTGAACCATCCGCGTGGTAAAAATATGATCGGCTCTTTTTATCAGCCCAAACTGGTCGTCATTGATCTCAACACCCTGCACACCCTGCCTCAAAACGAATTCAGGGCCGGACTTGCCGAGGTGGTTAAATACGGCATCATTGCCGATGCCAGGCTGTTCGCTTTTCTGGAAGAAAACGCCGAAGCCATTCTTTCACAAGACAGTCATTGTCTGGAACACATCATCGAAACTTCATGCGCCATCAAAGCCGGTGTCGTAGAAAAAGATGAACACGAAAGCCGCCACCGAATGATTCTGAACTTCGGTCATACCTTCGGGCATGCTATAGAAACCCTCACCGGCTATACCGGGTACCTTCACGGAGAGGCAGTTGCTATCGGTATGGTTCAGGCCGCGTGGCTCTCGACAGAAACCGGGAGGTGCAGCGAAGATGTTCCTCATCGAATTACGGGCTTGCTGAAAAAACTTGGCCTGCCTTTTCAATCACCCGATTTAAAATCGCAGGACATCATCGAATCCATGTATCACGACAAAAAAACGGAACACAATCAACTGAGATTTGTACTGGTGAAAGATATCGGGTCAGTAGAAATCGTAGACGATGTCCCGGAAATTCCGATCCGCAAAGTTTTGGACAGGCCACCTTCCTGAAGACCAGACATGCATCAAACAAGACCTCTCGAACCGGGAAGCAAGGTCAGTTACCTGATCCCATCAACTCTTGCCGGATGTAGTTCACGACTGAGGAAATTTCCTGTTGTGTGAGAACATTTTCCCAAGGCATCATGGCGGTTTTGGGTCTTCCTTTTGTTACTGAGCGGATCATTCGGTCGCGGGTCAGCTCTTCTTTCGATTTTATAGCGGTGAAGTTTTTTGGGGATGGATAAAGGGCATTGGCGGCGAAGGTTTTTCCATCTCCGTGGTCGCCATGGCATACTTTGCACCGGTCATGATAAATTTTTTTTCCTGTCTCGATATCACTGTCCGGGGCGTGATGGTTTGCCGCCATGAGAAAACTTCCCATGAGCAGGTAGCTGATTGCATGAAAAAGTATTTTTCTATCAAAATTCATGTTCAATGGATTATATCTCTCCTCATGGGGTGAGGATCAATCGATGTCTTCCGGATTTTCCACCAGCATGGCGGAGATCAGCCCTTCCTTTATACGGCGGATCAGTTTGTCAAAAATGAGTTTTTTGTCTCGATGGGAGACGTAGAAAACGTCTATGCCGCATCCACCCTGGGTTGATATTTTTGAGCTATGGATTTGAATCCCGAAGTCGGCGAAAACTTTTGAGATTTTATAGAGCATTCCCAAATGGTCGCGCGCTTCGATACGAAAGATAGAATGTTTTGGATCGCTTATGTTGTCTACCTTGACTTTTGGCATGATGGCTTCGGTTGATTTTTTTTCTGAGACATATCGGGTTCGCCCAGCCAGAAGTTTAGGCAGGTCTGTATGACCCTCGAAAACATCTCTAAGGTCCTGATTGAGATTTTTCCAGATTTCCAGATTGTCTCTGGACAGTCTCTCAGTTTCTTCTATATGGAGGCTGATAATAATTATTCCGTCCCTGCGCACATAAGTTTTTGCTCCCAGTATATTGATGCTTCGTGCAGTAAGAGCGCCTACCAGTATTTTAAATGCTTCGAATTTTACAGGACAACAGAGAATGACCTGATGATATTTCCTCTCTTCATGATGACTATGATTAAAAATAAATGATTTGTCTTTGAGGGAACGGATGAGCCGCATGTGCAGTGCCGCTTCTTCGGCACTAACCGTTTCCAAATACTCATCTGCCATGTTGTTAAAATGAAACTCAAGCTCTTCTGGAGGAAACTCCCAGTGGAGAATCTTATAAACTTCGACCCATGTTGTGAGGGATCGGGAGTGAAGTGATTCAGGTTGTTTAAAATAATCGTGCGATCGCTGGTACAACTCGGACAGAAGAACTTTTTTCCAGGAGGTCCAGGTGCCAGGTGCGACAGCTCTAAGTTCGGCGTAACTGCTCAGATAGAGCAGATTCAGTTTATCGAGAGTCCCCACTTTTTTCGCAAAACTTTCTATCACCGCTGGCTGATGGATGTCGCTATGCAAAGCCGTTTCTATCATTAAATATGCGCTCCCTGTCAGGAAGTCGGCGATCTTCACTTCTTCGGGGTTAAGGTCAAGATGCACGGTCGCCAGCGAAAGAATTTTCAAACGTTGTTCGAGACTTTCCCAATCCTTGTTTTTGCCAATGGATTGGAGTAACGCTGATATTTTGAGCATGACTTTAGAGTCCAGTTGTTGGTGGATTTCAGCGAGTTCCTTGAATTCATCAGGTGTGTTTTCGAGTTCTTCAAGAAAGCGAACCATGCGCAGGGAATGTTCATCAGCCGTGTAACGATGATAAAAGTCATAGCTCACCCGGCAATGGGCGTGCCCAAACTCGGGCAGCAACAAGCCCAGGACCCCCACTTCGTGCATATGACGGAGGAACCTTTCCGAATTTTTATTTCCAAGGGTATTAAAAATGAACGTCCTGACATCATTTTTATTTAGAAAAGTTTCATCCAGCAAATGGTTGTGTTGTTTTATCTGCCGTTTGATTTGATAGCTCAGGACCAGGTCGTGCGTCTGGCACAATTCGAACGCAGTGAGGATCAGGCCGGGGTTTTGTTCAAACAAGAGGCCGGTGTCATTTTCACCCAATATGAGATGACCATCCGATGCATGGAATCCATCCCCCAGATTCTTTTTAGTGAATGAAGAAAAAACTTTTTTGATGGTGCGCCTTGTTTCGATGCAACGCTGAAATATAATTTCCGAATACTGGTGGATGTTGGTCGCGTGAAGGAAATAGTCGCGCATGAACTGTTCCACTCGAATCACTTCATTTCCTTCCTGATAGCCCAGGTTGGCGCTGACGTCTTTTTGCAGTTCACGAGCGAGGACATCCTGTTTCTTGTTTTTCAGATAATGAAGTTCATTGCGCACACGTAACACGAAATCAACTGATCGGTTAAGAATATCCAACTCTTCCGGCGAAATAATATCGTCACGAGGTATCTCACGAAAAGACAGGCACTGAAAACGGACGGCAACGGCCCATAGCGCGGTATGATAATCCCGCAATCCGCCCACCCCTTCCTTGACATTAGGTTCCGGGTCGCTGGAAGGCCCTATTCTCGACTTATATCGAAGGGCTTTTTCCTCTGCTTTGGCATCGAGAAATCCTTTGATGTTTTTTCTCAGCGCGTTTTTTTCAATCGATTGATAAAACTTTTCGTATTTACCCTGGTTTCCTATTAAGAACCGGGTCTCAATCATCGAAGTTTTGATGGTGATTTCCTCTTCGGCCAGAAGCAGACATTCCTGCAGAGTGCGACAGCTTTGTCCTATTTCAAGGCCCAGGCCCCAAAAGGTAGGTATGGAATCCTGAATCACCAGATCGGTGGCTCGGCGAATATTTTTAGGGCACAGGAAAAGAAGATCAATGTCGGAAAATGGATTTAATTCGCCGCGTCCGTATCCACCCACTGCGATCAGGGAAAGTTCTTCCAGCAGGACTTCTGGGGAAGATTTTCCTCGGGAAGCCAGTGCCTCTATAATGTGACGCAAAACCGAATCTATCAGCGAAGTGTTTGCCTGAATTACTTCGCGCCCGCCTGCACCGTTGCGGTGGAACTGTTTGATTTTGTTTCGCTCCAGCGCCAGAAGGCCTTTAAAATCAGCATAAAACTGCGGCAGTCCCGCCGGATCCTCCGGCATGGGAGGGACCGCGCTGAAATCGATTCCGAATTTGTGTTGCTGTGTATCCTTGTTCATATAGGGAATTCCATTGTTCCTGCCCAAAATCGCTTGCAAATTGGGGGATAATATTTTAGTTTACCTCAATCCGGCCATGAGGCTCACATAAAAGTCTTATTTTTTTACAGTTATATTGTTTCCTGTTTATTCAAATCTTCGAGGATTTTGGTTTTATTGGTTAACAATGGGTCGATCCATGGCATGACTAAACGTTAAAGGTTAATTTAGAATCGAAGAGAACCCGGCAGAAGAAAGAACTTAGTTAGAAATCCGATTAAAGTCAATTATGGGAATTTCAGACTTTCTATTCTATAAGGAAGAAAATTTATGGTAACCACGCGCAGGAAGATATCAGTCGTAGGTGCAGGTCAGGTAGGAACAACCGTAGCCCAGTTGGCGGCTTACAAAAACCTGGGCAATGTGGTCATCACCGACATCGTTGAGGGACTGCCACAGGGAAAAGCGCTCGACCTTCAACAGTCGGGGTGTTTACAGGTCTTCGACAGCATTGTTACAGGCACCAACGATTATAAGGATACGGCAGACTCCGATATCGTGGTCATCACCGCCGGTCTCCCCCGTAAGCCAGGGCAGGATCGTAGCGAACTTTTGAAAGTCAACGCCGCTATCGTTAAAGATGTGACCGAGCAGATCATGAAATATTCCACAGATCCGCTCATCATAGTCGTTTCCAATCCGCTGGATGCCATGGTCTACGTGGCCAAAGAAGTTTCCGGTTTGCCCAAGCACCGCATCATGGGCATGGCAGGAGTGCTCGATTCAGCGCGATTCCGAACCTTTGTTTCTCTGGAACTCAACTGTTCGCTGGTCGATGTCGATGCGATGGTGCTGGGCGGACACGGCGACTCAATGGTCCCCATGCCTCGATACACCACCGTTTCCGGGATATCCATCACCGACCTCATGGATAGGGAACAGATAGATCGTCTGGTAGACAGAACCCGTAAAGGCGGCGCCGAGATAGTCGGCCTGCTCAAGAAAGGGAGTGCGTTTCTTTCACCCGGCGCTTCCGTGGTCAAGATGATCGAAGCCGTCCTCCTCGATAAGAAAAGAACTCTTCCCTGCACCGCTTTCCTCGAAGGCGAGTATGGATGCAATGGGATTTTCTTTGGCGTTCCTGTAACACTGGGCAACACCGGTATAGAACAAGTAATCGAACTGAAATTGACCGATGCAGAGCAGGAAATGATCAATACATCGGCGAAAGATGTTAAACAAATGATCGATGAAGTTGACGTGTTTCTTAAAAACGGATAACCGCTAACGGTTGCCCGTCAACGCTTCGCGTTGAAAAATATTGGTATTATTTAAAAACTCCCTCCCCATTTTGGGTGAGGGTTTTTTTTGTGCAGTGCTTGTGCAGAGCACCTGTGCATAGCTTTATTACCCCCCCCCCTCACCCCAGCCTCCCGCGTTTCGCTCTGGACAAACTCTCCCTTAATGGAAGAAGGGGCCTTTGTCCCCATCTCTTTGGCGTGGAAGACCGTAGTGATTTTATTTTCTAGTGAATTATGCGTGCAGTCAGAGGGCTTTTTATCAAGGTTTTTTGTGGATTTAGCTCAATAAATTCAACCTTTTTCCGCGTCTGGCCGATAAGCAGGGTAGAAACATATTACGCAAGGAGGTGATCATGCTCACTTCAATGGATGAAACCACGACAACAACTTCCGAACGCAAACCCCGGAAACAAAAAAAATACAGCACCGCAGTAGAAAAAGAACTGCTGATAAGCAATCTCCGGCTGGCCGTTGAATATTACGGAAGAGATTATCTAAGGAAAATATTCAAGGTCACGAAGGGTCGGGTCCTGCACGATTACCTGCGCCATTAAAAATTTGTGCGTCCTCCAGCCTTTTCAACTCAGGCCATGGCGACCAGTTCTTTAACAGTCTTTTCGATACCCTCTGCCACCTCTGAGATGTTTTGTCCTAGCATGTAAGCGGGTGAGGTGACGATTTTATTATCCTTGTCCATCACAATATCCCCTACCGCACAGACTTGATGTTTGCTTCCCAGATTTTCTATCTTCTGACTCCAGTCCTTATCATTGCCTATCGTGACTGTCGGTGATGCCGATTCCCCTTCAAATATTTTCGCGTACATCGCCGGTGCAATACACACCGCCGCCTGCGGTTTCTGTTTCGCCTGAATCTCTTTAACAAGGCGGCTCACTTCCGGGTGCACTTCCGCATCCTCTCCCTTGACCGCCATAGTGCACAAATTTTTAGCCGCACCGAATCCACCGGGGAAAATCAACGCATCGATATCATCTGCTGTCACCGTACTGATATCCTTTATGTCTCCCCGTGCGATGCGTGCAGACTCGACCAACACGTTTCTTTTTTCTCCCGCCGCCTCTTCCCCGGTGAGATGGTTCATGACATGCATCTGATCGATATTGGGCGCCATGCACACCGCTTCGGCTCCCTCACGATCAATGGCGAGTAAAACGATGACCGATTCGTGAATCTCCGAACCGTCATACACTCCGCAACCTGAAAGAACCACTCCTATTTTCTTTTTCATATTACCCTCCTGACATTTTAGTTAATTGGCGGCCTGTGCCTGTGTGTCGCCCTGCGCTGGTGATGTCTAACATAAGCCTTCCTGCCCCCGTGATATTTCTTCTTAAGACTCCTGCCCCGGCAGGGGTAAAAGGTGTATATCGAAGCATGCACCCTTCGACGGGCTCAGGCGACACGTTTTATTCACGGTTCATAGCGATTGGTGATGGGCAGGCGACGATCTTTCCCGAACGCCTTGGGGGTAATTTTTATCCCCGGCGGACCCTGCCTTCGTTTATATTCGCTGGCATCCACCATTTTAACAATCCGCTTAACCTCTTTCATCGATAATCCCATCCCTTTAAGCTCTTCGATACCTCGATCCTCCTCAATATAACGGGCCAGCACCTTGTCCAGCAACGAATAAGGTGGCAGAGAATCGGTATCCTTTTGATCCGGGCGCAATTCCGCCGACGGCTCCTTGGTGATAGTCGCTGTGGGAATCAGTTCACGGCCCGCGTCTTTGTTGATCCACCGTGACAACTGGTACACCCATATTTTAGGCACATCCTTGATCACCGCGAACCCGCCCGCCATGTCACCGTATAAAGTACAATAACCCACACTGACTTCGCTTTTGTTGCCAGTGGTCAACACCAGCCAGCCCATCTTGTTGGAAAGAGCCATCATCAGAGTTCCGCGAATTCTCGCTTGCATATTTTCTTCTGTGATATCCAGCGGCAAACCTTCAAATGGTTTTTTAAGTATTTTATCATAGGCCTGCATGGCTTCTCTTATAGGAAGCGAGATAATACGAATGCCCAGATTCCGCGCCAATGCTTTGGAGTCATCGATACTCCCGCGTGAAGAATAGGGGGACGGCATGGTGACTCCCACTACATTTTCCCCGCCAATGGCCGCTGTCGCTATCGCCGCTGTGAGTGCCGAATCGATACCGCCACTCAAGGCGATCACCGCCTTAGTGAATCCGTTTTTCCTCATGTAGTCGCGGGTGCCCAGGACCAGGGCATGGTAAACCTCTTCCGTTGCCCCCAACTTCTTCACCCTGCGGACAGCGAGTGCTGGTTTTGGATCGGCCCAACTCACAGGAACCGGAACACGCCGGGTTTTAATGGGGGAACCTGCGGCTTTACGGGATTTTCCTTTTGCCGGCCTGGGATGAATCTTTAAATCCGCGTAAATCATTTCCTCTACAAACGAATTGCCCCGCTGGATGAAGGTACCGTCTGGCGCGGCGATCAGGCTATGTCCATCAAAAACCAGTTCATCCTGACCTCCTACCAGATTGGCGTACAGCACATGAGCCTTATATTGTCGTGCCCGTTTGCAGATCATCTCCTCGCGTGCTTTGCCCTTGCCTTTATAATAAGGGGATGAAGAAATGTTAAGTAAAACATCTGCCTGACCCGCCCCGCATAGCTGTTTGCCCGGCCCCTCTTCCTGCCAGATGTCCTCACAAATGGTCAAGCCCATTGTCGCGCCCTTTAAAACGAAACGAACCGGTTCGCGACCTTCCGAAAAATATCTTTTTTCGTCGAAGACTCCATAATTCGGCAGAATCATTTTCCTGTAGGTCCCCAGCACCTTACCCCCGGCGATCAGAGCGGCAGAATTATACAGATCTGCCTTCACCCGTTCTACATAGCCGATCACAGCAACAATTCCCTTCACATCTTTTGCCAGCCGTTGCAGGGCCTTCTCATTTCCTGCTACAAAGTCGCGCTTGAGAAGCAGGTCTTCCGGCGGATACCCCGTCAGTGCTAGTTCCGGAAACAAAACCAGATCGGCACCAGACAGAGCTGCTTCTTCGAGGCAGTCTTTTATCCGGCTCGCATTGTGCTGAAAATCGCCGACCACGGAATTCATCTGGGCCAGAGCCACACGCAACTCTACCTTGGAAGAAGATCGGGGGGTCACCGCCTTCTTCTTTGCCCGTGTTGGCCTGGTGGCCTTTTGAATGGTGGTCGATTTCTTTTTCACTTTTCCTTTTACCATCCCAACCTCTAAGGACTATAGTATTTATGTCCTTCGACATACCCCTTCAGGGCAGGAAGGCTAATGTTAGATATCACCAGCTCAGGACGACACACTACCAATATTTCATCCGGGCGTTGCCCGGTTTTTGAGAATATGAGCTGAATTATACTACAATTAAGCATGGTTCATTTTATAAACATCTATTTAGAGAGTTGAGCGTCCCATGTCCAAGTCATCCCCTGTTGAAGACAGCATAAAGCACTGTATCGAGAAAAATGGATTCCCGGGAAAAAGTGTGCGCCTGCCCTTCAAGGCAATACATGACAGTTGCAAAAAACACAATACCGCGTTGAAAGAAGTGCTTTCCAATCTGCTTCCAGATAAAATAACAGGAACCATTCAGGGAGATTTTATCGAATTCCGGTCCAGCGACAAACCTGCGAGCCAAACAAAAACTACCCATCAGACCAGTGATTCGTCAGGGATACCTGGTAAAGGATTTCCCGACCTGGGGAACCTGCCCAACATGGATGGCCTCAAAGACATGGCTCAATCATACATGTCTCAAATGAGCCCCGAGCAAATTGAGGAAATGAAAAAAACCGTTATGAATATGAGCGAAGAAGAAAGAAACAATATACTTAAAAATTTTTCACAACAATTTTTCAAAGGAAAACCTTAAAACCCAGCATAAAAATTATCAATTCTATCTTGAAAACCCTGAAGCCAGCCAGCGAAAACCGCCATCAAGTAGAATGCTGATATTCGCCAAAGATATTTCCCAAAGAGATTTCATCCACAGTGTCGAAGATCGCGATTCCGACCTTAAAAAATATATGCGTTATCAGAGAAACCTGTTTCCCTACACCATCTGTTCGCCGTCAACAAAATCTGGACCAATTGAGTTAAAAATTTAAGAGATACTTTCTGTTAAACTTTCCTTAAAAAGGAGGTAGTTATGAAGAAGAAAGTATCGAGTGAGAAAGTAGTCAAGGACATCCGCCGTAGAACCCGCAAGAAGTATTCCTCAGAAGAGAAGGTCCGTATTGTTCTGGAAGGCCTTCGAGGTGAAGAGAGTATTGCCAATCTGTCGCCGTGAGGGCATTTCCGAGAATCTTTACTACCGTCGGAGTAAGGACTTCCTGGAGGCCGGTAAGAAACGGCTCATGGGCGATACCGCTCGTGAAGCCAGTTCAGAGGAAGTGATTGATCTTAAAAAGGAAAATGCGCAGTTAAAGCAATTGGTGGCGGAGATTGCTTTGAAGAA
>CAJWQP010000080.1 GCA_913045445.1 uncultured Nitrospina sp.
CGGCCCGTCCAAAAGAATTATTTGAAAGGTCAAAACAGAGGACAGAAACTTTCACGGATAGTTACTTTAGAATATTAAAAGAAAGATTATAAGCGCAGGGAAATTCCATCAACCTGAAGAGCAACTCATATCAGAATTCACACACCTGACAAATTATAATTCACCCCCTGAGATTTTGCACCTCGAAAACTGATTCAAGTGTATAATGATCTCACAATGTGAGTTCAATACACTTTCAAAGCAAACCTCACGCAAGCTATTTCCCTTTCTTTATGCAAACACAGCCCCAGCCTTATTTTCCCAGCACACGAGAACCCCTGCTACTGGGTCTGCTGACTCTTTTCTGTTTTTTTGCGTTTACCTACAATCTGGGTGAAGTTCCTCCATACCACGCGGATGAAAATTTTTATGTGACCAGCACCCGCAACATGGTCGATTCCGGTGATTACATCACCCCCATGTACCACGATAAAAAACGATTCGCCAAGCCTGTCCTGTTTTACTGGTTAGTTGCCGCCTCCTACAAAACATTTGGTATTAATTTATTTTCCGCTCGGCTGGTTTCCGCATTTTTCGGCACGCTCTGCATACCCCTCGTTTATATACTGGCCCGTCGCATGTTTGACGGTAGAACAGCAATCATCAGTGCGCTCCTGCTACCCGGTTGCTATCTTCATTTTCAAATCGCTCGCTGGGCTATTACAGACATGACCATGAATTTCTTTGTCATGCTGGCCTTTTATTTTTTTATTCGCGGACTCCAGGATAAATCCGACCAGAACACCCCTTATTGCCTTGCGTACCTTTGCATGGGCATTGGGTTTATGATCAAGGGTCCGCCCGCCATACTTATTCCAGCCCTTGGCGTAGGCGGATTTATTTTAATCCTGCGTGACTGGAAAAAATTATCCCAACTACGGCTTGGCTATGGAACAGTCATTCTACTGGCAATTATTCTTCCCTGGTTCGTCACCATGCTCAACATTCATGGAGATGAATTCAAGAATCATATCCTGGGAGCAGAATTACGCGATCGCATGGTTCATGACATCCCGTTCAGCTTTTATTATTTTGGAGTGACCCTTCGTTATTACCTGCCCTGGTCACTCTTCTTCATAGCCGCCCTTGCGGTACGGTTTGGCTTCACCTCAATCATCCCATCGGAGACATCAAGCGAAAAAAGATACTTCGCATCCTTACCCGGAAAATTGAAAATCCGATACCGCGAACTGACTGAGGAAGATAACCAGCCATTCCTCTTTTGCGTGTTATGGATACTCGGCCCCTTGCTCCTGTTCACATTGTTCCGCATTGAGCACAGCAGGTATATGTTGCCCGTCTCACCTGCGATTGCAATGATCACAGCCCATTTTTTATCTCAACTTATCGACTCACCAAACAGCTTCCAACAAAGAATATTTAAAATTCCATTTTACCTGACAATTATATTCTATTTTTTAATCGTTACAGTGACAGGGGTCGCCGTACTTGCCCTCAATCCTGCTTTCCCTGTTCCCCTTGCATTGATGGTTCAATCAACCTTGGGTCTTTGCATGCCCGCACTAATTTTTCTGCTATATAAGTCACGAAAATATTTTCCCATGACCATCGCCCTGGCTGTCATTCAAATCATTATCCTGACTTCATTGAGCGGTGACGCCCTCTCCTTTTTTAACCGGCATCCCATGAAAGCCTTTTCCATGCAAATTCTGGCTGACCCTCAGACCGACAAACGCATAGGGCTTTATCAACTGGGTAGCCATCGGGCGCGGATGGGTGTGCTGACAGGCCTTCCCTCGCTCAAGCTTAACAATCCGGAAGAAGTGAAGCGGTTTATTCAGTCTGGCAAAAACATTTATATCGTGATGCGGCAGTCCGACTGGCAAAACAAATTTCCCGACCTTCATCTGGTCCTGCAATCAACAGACTCCGGTTGGAAAAAATCGCACATGGACCAGGATAAGATAAACGAACTTCTTAAAGACGGGCTCAAACCGCACCTGAAGGAACTCTCCGAAAACTATGTTTTATTAAAAGCGGGAAATCAAGGGTAGGTCATCGAACAACAGGAAGTTTCATACTCGAAAAATCATAAACTACATTTTCCCGGTTTTTCATGGAAGTAAAATAGGCAAATCTTTGATTCCCATAAATCAAATAAAGTTTTCCGGGAAAATCTTTCTCCAGATTTTTAAACTCTGAAACAGAAGACAACCAGGTTCCATCTGGATTAATTTTTAATTTTTCAAATAAAGCCTCCGGGTCGTTGACGGGATATTCCAGGAACCTGTCGGAATAAAAAGCCAGTGCCTGAGTCGGATTCCACGGCGAAAACTTGTAATTGAAAATTCCTTCACCCGGCTCCGTGTTCATGCGAACAAATGGAGCAATATCCCTGACCGCAGGGCTGTTGTAGGTAAGGGAAACCTTAGCCTGGATGGGCGTTACATTCACCACCAGAACCGTCGCCATCATAATACCGAACATCCACGGCAAAACCTTTTCCTTATGACTGTCCTTAAGCCATCCCGCAATAGTGTGGGAAACTATCATCGCCATGGCTGGAAATGTCATGAAAAGATAACGGAGCGTCTGGTTGCGGCTGGTACTCATAATGACAAAGGGGATCACTACCCAGAGCACCAAAAACATGGCAGTGACATCCTTTTCACGAACTCCGCGTCGGGCAAACAAGAATCCACCCACCACCAGAAAGGGAAACCAGGGCCAATAATTCTTCAGCATATCCTTAAAATAACCCAGCAGATACATCAGCCCGGCGCCACCAAGATAATTGTCCTGAATGATTTTCATATGAGACGACTTGAAATGACTCACTAGAAATACATCGCCAAAATAATGCCAGTTCATCACATACCAACTGCATCCCACCACCAGGCCAACAACTATCCCGGCAATATACATGGGATCAAACAGTTTCTTTAATCCACCGTGCCAGAACATAAACACCACACCAACCACCACAGGAAAAAAACCCAGCACACTTTTTGTCAACACAGCGAGTCCGGTCATCAGTCCGTACAAGAGATAATACTTTTTATTTTCCATTCCCTTGAACAAACTATACATCGCCGCAGTAACGAAAAAAGCGAGAGTGATATCCAGCATTCCCCTGCGCGAAGAATCCAAAAACATCCCAGGAAAAAGGAGTACGAAAGCGGCGAGAAAAGATGTCCAGTTATCCTTGAACAGGCAGGAACACATCGAGTAGGTCAAATAAACCGTCAACGTGCCAAAGATTGCCGATGAAAAAACTGCCGCGTATCCAGAAACCCCGAAGACCTTGTAAGCAAGCCCTGTCAGCCAAAAAGGCAATGGCGGATTATCGTATACAAAAGGAGTTCCTTTCCACAAAACGATCCACAAGCTATCCGATGAAAAAATTTCCTTCGCCTTTTGGGCATAGTAGGCATCATCAAAATTCGTAATCCCCCGATCCTGTTGACGTCCAAGGAAAACGAGCAAAGAAGAATACATCAGAAAAACAACCTGAAAGGTCCTATTGGAAAGTATCCTGACTAAAGAATCCTTCAACGATCAAACCCTTTCAAAACCAAAATATGGAACGATATAGAAATGGAGAAACACTTGCGGAGACCCAAAAAAAGCGGAAAAGAAAAACACCAACAACAATCGAAATCTTTATATGTAGCTGTTCAAATGATCTCTGGTTTTCTGGTCGGCCCCAGGAGCAAAAAGGAAACCAAACGTTTCCAACCGCCAGATCAACACATCAGGCCCTTTTAAAAGATGGTACCAGTAAAAAAAAACACAGACCGGAGACAGGCGGTTCAATCCAGAGCGACAAAAAATAAATTCCTTCAGTTGTTTTCTAGAGTGTCGAATGAGCGTCCAGTTCCCTCGTTCCCTCACAACAGAAATCAATTTAATGAGATTAAAAACTCTCTGGATCATTTCTTATCACCCTCAATATCGTGACCTTACCAGCAATCCGTCCCGTTACAGCGATCACGCGTTTCTTTAGATTTTGCTAACCCCCCATTCATACTATATGATTGACTCTGATAAGTAAAGATTCCCAAAGACACAGAAACTTTTATTCAACAATCCAACTGCCAATCCTCCATTATGAATCCAGAAACATTGGATGATTTCGCCAAGAAAGAAATCCGTCCCGACACAGATCTCGTTGAAAAACACCTTAGCGTATTACAAGAAATGGTTCGTATAGACAGCCGTAGTTTCAGTGTTAACGAATTCGAGGGAGACCGAAAAACCCCTTCTGACATGAAAGAAATATTAGATTGTGCTGTTGCCTACCTTAAGCAAATCGGATTTGAAAAAATCATAGTTAACACCCCACCCGCCGAATCGGCACTTGCAACGCCTATTATGCTTGCCGAGATAGCGGTTTCACCCGACAAGCCGACACTTCTTTTTTACGCACATCTCGACAAACAACCCTATATGGATGACGATAAATTTGAAAAATGGGGAGGCGTGGCACCGACCGAACTGAGATGGAATGCGAATAGGAGCCGTGCCTACGGCAGGGGCGCGGCTGATGATCTGAGCGGAGTCGTTGCAATAGGGATGGCAGTTGATGCTACCTTGCGCGCCATCGGCTACGATCCGGAAAAACCTGCACCCGACACACTCCAGACGCTACCCTGCAACATAAAAGTTCTCTATGAAACTGAAGAAGAATGTGGTTCACACTCCCTGGTTGAGCAAATTTCACAGAATCGGAAATTTTTTCAGGATGTCGATTGCGTCGTCATCACCGATGTGATTAACCCCGCCACAGGCTACCCCGGCCTCACCACATCCCTCAGGGGTATCACCCAAATGGAAGTCACCGTTAAAGCCGACCCGACGTCAAAACTGGATGCCCAGACCGCACTGTATAAATTATCCGCCACATTGATCCATGACGACCATTCACTGGCTGTCGATGCCATCGCTAAATCTGACATCCCCCTGACCGAAGAAGAGCGAATCGGATTTTCCCACGTCCCCACAACAATGAGTCTGTTGCGGGATACCGCCGGATTGCTTCCAGAAACCAAACTTACCGTCCCCGCCGAGAAAACAGCACTGATTGAGGCCCAACTCAGAAAATCCGCCGCCAACACCCGCCCAGGACACCGAGTAGCAGGCAGTGTTATTTTTGGAAGAGCCGGAGCCAGGCTCCAATTCCATTCCAATTCCAATCCAGACCAACTGCAATCAGAACTTCAGGCATTTTTTGAAAATATTAATCCATTCAACCTCAAAATAACCCTGCGAAGAGTCATAGAAGAGTCGGCAACCACCTCGTTCGACCTTATCTTGACATCAGCCGTCAAAGATCCTCATTCTGGAGTCAACGGCGGGCCTTTCCCCGTAGCCGAGTTACAACTGGCACGCATGATTCATCAATTGGTAGATGACAACGGTACTCTGGCCCCAGAAATTCAGAAAGTTTGCGAGACAACGACTGGCAAACCCGTAGTAAAAACCAGCTCCCTGTTTGTCGAAGAGGATGAAACAACAAGACCCTGTGAGGACCCCAGCGCCAAAGCCATTATCGAAATCCGCCTCGCGCCCGGAAACGATGATGAAAAAGCCGCCAGCGCACTTAAAACACATTTACGGAATAATCTGCTCCCAGGCTACCGCCTGAGTATCGCGCCCGATAAAGGAGCTTCCCCGTGGCTGGCCCCTATCACCCATCCCGTATTCCCCATCATCCTGGAAGCCCTGAGAATGGGGTACGATCGCGCCGCATCAATTTATGGGTGCGGCGGTTCCATTCCCTTTGTCGCCAAGCTGACCGATGCCATCCCCGATACCCAACCCCTGTGCATCGGCCCCTATGACCCAGATTCACGGATGCACGAACCCGGAGAAAGTCTTTCCATGGCCGACCTGCTCGGTTGCACCCGATCAATCCTTCACTTCATAGCCAGAATCGAACACGCCTTTTAATTGATAAATAAGTGATAAAACTTGTTTTCTTTTTGAAAAAAATCATGCTACCCCAGAAGTTCGTTCTGCTTCTTCAGCAAACTTCGAAGAACAATCAACTCCTGGTAACGAAGCTTGTCCCATTCAGTTTTGTCCATCAATCGAAGCCTTTGAGAAAGTGGTATGAATCTTCTAAAATCTATTAAAAAAGATCGTTTCTTTTGTCAAAAATATGACGAAAATTACAGCGATCTTCGTTTCAGAAATTGACCAATTATAGAAAAAATACCTCTAAAGCCAAGCTTTTATTGACTTAAAGCTACCAAGCCCCCAGTTTCGTACAAAGTATTCTATCACTGGTATAGAAATTGCTTTATTTAGGAACATAAGTTCAACACTTTATGTTCGAGACCATGATTCTTCTAAAAAAAATTAGGTTGCTCACCTTCCTGAGCCTAGCGACTTTGCTTTTCGCCTGGGGTCCTTTGAACCTCGCAAAAGCTCAGGAAGTAGATGAGTTTGCTCCAGCAACGCAAATTGAGCGAATCCAGATTGGCCCCCATCCTGAATACACACGTCTTCTTCTGGACATTAAGGGACCCGCCCAATACCAGGTGAGTGCCAATTTTAAAGAAAAAAGAATCGACCTTGTTTTTGATGATACCTCAGTCGGCCCGAAAGTCATACCCAGGAAATACCGGGATAAAAACCTTTCTGCCATTGGCGTTAAATCAAGCGAAGGCCAGGTGACCCTGACCTTTCATTTGAAAAATGCAAACACTCGCCTCTTTCACTATAGTAAGGAATCATCTTCTCAAATAGTCCTGGATTTAAAAGGTTCCTCTAATCCATTTATTAAAACCCGGATTGGTAAAACAGGCGATCAGGAATCAAGTCAACTCAAACAGGGCGAGGTAGAGCCTCAGGAAGCAAAAACCACACGAATAAAAGGTTTAAACTCGGAACAAATCCAGGAGATTGTCCAAAAAGATGCAGAGGATAAACTGAAAAGTGGTGACCAGATCAAAGTGGAAAATATTCAGCTCGACCGCGGTGATATAGCCGCCCAACAAAAAAAACCAGAGCAAGCCAAGCAAATCGACCTTGGCTTCCAAGTTGCAAAATACATCCTGGGCCTTATATTTGTCATAATTGTTATAATGTTTTTCACTCGAGTAATAAGATCCATTATCAACTTGATGACCACATCCGTTGAAGTCGTACCAGAAGCACAAGGTGCTTTGACCTCGACTGAACTGGAAGCCATTGAAGATGAGAAGAAACGACTCGGCGACATGGGAGCGGAAGCCGCTGAAATTAGAAAATCAGTCGGCGAATTCGTAGAGAAAGATCCTAAATACACCGCCGGAATCGTGAGAAAATGGATGCGGGGAAAAGGTCCCGGTAACGCGTAAACAACAAGAATTCCCAAGAAAGATCTCCATCAAAGGGACGTAGTATGGCTAGAGGAAAATTCACAGGACCAGAAAAAGCGGCTATTTTACTGATGTCCATGGGCGAAGAAAGTGCCGCCAAAGTAATGGCAAACCTGGATGAACGAGAGATCCAAGCGGTGGGTAACTATATGTCCTCGCTCGGTGATATTGATAAGGGTAACATAGACTCCGTCAATAAAGAATTCTATGATGCCGTGGAAAGTGGTACGGGCGGCCTTGGAATTACCGGAATGGACTTCCTTAAGAATACACTGATGAAAGCTTTGGACCCTGCCAAGGCAACCGAAATTCTCAACAACATTTCGACACCGGGTGAAGAAGTTGGTGGCGGACTGGAAACTGTGCGTATGCTTGAGCCAAAAACGATTTCTTCGTTTGTAGTTAGCGAACATCCTCAAACGGCGGCCATCGTTATAGCGCATCTGGAACCTCCAGTGGCAAGTCAGGTTATCCGGGAACTTCCAGAAGAAAACCGCATGGAGATTATTCATCGACTGGCGACTCTGGAACGTGTTGCCCCCAACGTGATTCGTGAACTGGACGAAGCCCTGCAGGCAGAGTTCAGAACATCGGGCGCCGTATCGGGAAGCAAACTTGGCGGAGTGGAGTCGGCGGCTCATATCATGGGGTCTCTGGACCGCGCTACAGAAACTTCGATCCTCACTTCACTGGATGAGGTCAATCCCGATCTGGCCAATGAAATTCGTAACCTGAGGTTCACCTACGAAGATATCCTCAAGATAGACGACAATGGTATCCAGTTGGTCTTGAAAGAGGTCAATCAGGAAGATTTGCTGATCTCATTGAAGACAGCCAGTGATGAGCTGAAGGAAAAGTTATTTTCCAATATGTCAGAACGTGCCTCCCTCATGCTGAAAGAAGATCTGGAATCTATGGGACCGACCAAGATAAGTGATGTTGAAAAGGCCCAGCAGAAGATCATCGCTGTCTGCAAGACTCTGGAAGAAAGTGGAAAAATCGCTATCGGAGGAGTTTGATTGCCGCTATCGATCAAGACCTTGCACTGCAGATCATTGCGGGAATGGTGCTCAGTGAACTGGATGTGAAGGTCGCCAAAGCTATCAGCGAAAAAATGGCGGGAAAATCAGAAAACCCAAACAAATAATTAAAATCAAAGCACCTGTTACCAAACCTTACTCTGGCGCCACCAACCCAAACGAAATTATCATTTTTAATCCTTCCTCCACGGTCATTTCAAGAAAATCTACTTCGTTGATCGGCACAACGACAAGAAACCCCGTTGTCGGGTTAGGTGATGTCGGCACAAACACATTAACAGATGCCTCACCCACCTTCTCCAAAACCAATCCCTGAGTATCGCAGGCAACGATTCCCAGCGTTTTGAGGGATGATCGAGGATAAGTTATCAATGCCATTTTTTCAAAAGTCTGGGTTTGCGACTGAGAAATCATGTCTACTACTTTTTTTATACTGATATAGATAACGCGCACAAATGGAATTTTGTGCAAAATTAACTCACCAAACTCAAGTAACTTCTTGCCAAAAAAATTAGTCGCAATAAGTCCAACAAGAAGAATAAACAAAATGAGAAGCAGGAATCCCATGCCAGGAACAGGATATTCTTTCAAAATTTCCATTCCCTGAGCACCAATTATTTTAGGCATAATCGGAGCCATCATCCTGTCCACCCGCGTAATAACAAATTCAAGAATGATGTAGGTGAACGCGGCGGGAATAGTTACCAGAAGCCCGGCAATCATATTTTTTTTAATAGCACTTCTCACCCCTTGCATAATACCTCTTCCTCCCGACCATAGCGAAACAGCCCAGGGCACAGCACAAGCCTTTCGTGCTCTCACTTGATCTATTTTAATGATATATATCTATTGAGCAAGCTTCTAAATATGTTTTTGCACTTCAAACGCCTGTGTCGGATGAGTATTCTTCCCCAACACCATGAAGCGCCTGTAATGGTGAAGAGCCGCCCGAATATTCCCCTTGGCCTCAAAGATAACTACCATATTGTAATTCGCCCCAGGGTGCTCCGGATCTGATTTAAGGGCCTGCTTTAATACCACCTTGGCCTTTTCCATCTAGTTTAAAGCTTTATACGCGATTGCGAGGTTATTTAAAGCTTCCAGATTATTATTGTTGATATCGATTGCTTTGCGATAGTTCTGAATGGCTCCTCTATATTTTTTTTGAATATAGTATACCACGCCAATATTATTATAGGCTTTTGCGTAATTAGGGTCTAAAAACACTGTTTTCATAAATTCTTCAGCTGCCTTGTCGTACTGTCCAAGTTCCTTATAAATCAAACCCATATTGTTATAAATGTCTGCGTTGCCCGCATCCATTTTTGCGGCCTTGGCATAATTTGACAAGGCATTTGTCCAGTCTCGCGATTGCTGATAAAAAACCGCTGTATTGAAATAATAATCTCCATCATGGAATATTTCCGGAGCGGGCGTCTCGGCAAAACTTAATTCAGCCTTTAGTTTCTGAATCGCAGCTGGCTCAGGCACCACCCGCAACAAGAATCCGATGCGAAATATAATTTTGCGATTCTTCCCGGTTCAAAGGAATGATTTCACACCGGATAGAAATTCTCTGATTCAATTGTTTTAATTCAGGCTGGCATCTGGCAGACATTCTCTG
>CAJWQP010000081.1 GCA_913045445.1 uncultured Nitrospina sp.
TCCTGGTAGACGGGATAGTGGAGGACATCATCACAGAGTTCTCGCGAATTAACTCAATTGAGATTATTTCTCGCAACACGGCGTTTTCCTTCAAGGAAAAAGAGATCGACAATGCCCAAATCGCAGCCGAGTTCGGCATCAACTTTATTGCAACCGGAAGCATCCGTTCCTCCGGCAACCGCATCAGGATTTCTGTAGAATTGACCGATCCCACTTCAGGCAGTTCGATCTGGAGCGAGCGCTACGACCGGACCATGGAGGATGTGTTTGAGGTGCAGGACGAGATTGTCCGCAAAGTCATGGTGGCGCTAGTCGGCAAACTGGAGATGGCTGGTCTAGAACGCGCCAAACGCAAGCCCACCGAGAATCTGACTTCATACGAGTACCTGTTGCGAGGCCGGGACTTTCATCACAAGTTTTCCAAAGATGGTGTGCTTTCTGCCCTGGAAATGCTGGATAAATCAATTGAGACCGATCCAAACAATGCGCAGGCTTATGCCTGGAAGGCCTGCTCCTTAGGACAAGGGTTACATAATGGGTACATAGAAGCGGATTTTGATGAAACTCTTGCAGAAGGCCAAAAAATGATACAGAAGGCATTGGACCTTGACGAAAACGACTTTGAATGCAATCGTATAATGCATGAGATCAACAAGGCCTACGAGGATTTTGAGCAGTCGGAGTTTTACGGCAAGAAAGCTTACGACATGAATCCAAATGATCCCCGAATCGTCTCTGGCTACGGCGAACTACTCGTACTGACTGCTCGTGCAGAAGAAGGGACAGAACTGCTGATCAAGGCTTTTGAGTTGGATCCTGTGGGACTTGGAGGGTCCAATGCTGACAAGCGGCTGGGAGACGTGATGTTCGGGGCCTATGTAAAAGGTGATTATCAGCAGTGCCTGGAGTACGACAAAAAGGTCGGCAAGAAACTACCCATCGCCTGGGCTGCGAAAATCGCCAGCCTCTCCGCCCTCAGCCAAACTCAGGAGAAAGAGGTGGAACTGAGCAAATTTGCCGCCGCCTATCCGGACATTGTGCTGGGTGAGGAAATCGACAAGCTGCACTTTCAGGACTCCAGCGTAAAGCTGGCCATGAAGGATTTGGTAAATTGACCCAATCTAAAAATCCATTAATTTTTTGAAACGCAAGAATCACCTGAATTTCAGCAATATTGGTGGAATTCTCTTTAAACAGGGAGAAGAATTGTACCAGCCACAGGATTTGTGTAACCAATAATGATATCCATCATGAACTGCCGGAATGAGAACTTAAAGGTTCGCTCAAGATTACATTTAAGTAGATGCTAAAGGACGATAGTAACTGACAGCTCTTGTGGCGCCAAGCAGCAACAGCAAGTTCAAAGCAACCGAAATCCAGGCAGCGGAAGAGTAATCACCATTAAAGCTTTCCGACATTCCAAATACCGCCGGACCAATTGCGCTGGCAAAGACCTGAGCACCCATAAACGCACCGCTGATTGCCCCCAGATGTTTGCGTCCGTAAAATCTGGGCCAGGCAACTACAGTAAGACACCCCCAGACTCCGCCCTGAACTCCAAACCCTACAACTAACATAAGTCTGTACCAGATCGATTCTAAATTGAGTATGCCGAGACTGCCGACAGCAAGCCCGACAAGCAGGACCATTAGCAGATTCTTTAGCGGCATCCGGTCACTCGCCCAGCCTGCAACAAAGTGGCTGATCACACTGATTACTGACATTGGAAGAAAAAGTTCATATGTTTCCATTCTTGACAGCCCGGCTATTGCTCCGATTGAACTGATATGAAAAGTGAGGCCGGTGACGATCAAAGCTGCTGAGCATAAGCCGAGACAGAATATCCAGAAATTATAGGTTCGCAAGGCTTCTTTAAGCGTTACTTCAGGCTCTAAGGGCTGTTTAGCTCCTTCCACGGTTGATATTTTTTTGCCATCCATGAGCAGACCACATTCTTCCGGATTGTCACGAAAAAACATCCAGCCGACAAAGGCCATTCCGAAGCCGAAAATGAGGGCCATCAGCACCATACTGCCGGAATTACCGTAATCCTCGATGAAGATATTCATGAACAGCGGTGCGCCTGAAAAGCTGAAGGCAACGAAAATCCCACTGATACCGCTAACTAGTCCCCGTCTGCGCTCAAACCACTTAGCTAAGGTGTTCCGGCTCACCATGGCCATGATTCCCTGGCCAAATTGTCTCAGCAGCAGAAATATAACTATCATTACAAAAAGCTCGCTGCCTAAGGTTGGAAGTCCCGGAAAGATTGACTGCAGGAGTTGAATCAGGGTTGATGCTTCAGAAAACAGTAGCAGAGAAAATCCAAGTCCAATTCCCGCAAAAACTATCATAATTCGCGCGCCTAAAAGGTCATAATAGCGTCCTGCAAGCGGGAGCAGCAGACTGCTAAGGATTGTTCCCGTCATGTAGGCCATACTGATTTGCATACGACTGAGATGGCTGCTTTGAATCAGAAAATCGGTATAAATTCCAACTCCCATCGTCTGACCGGGGATGCTGGACATGATGCCCAAAGTTGTGAAGACAACAATGACCCATCCATAAAAAACAGGAAAACGGGAAGGTATGAAAGGGAAGTTTGCCTTGAAGAGAGTTGAAATTTTCATTGTTATAATAAAATGGTTTCTAAAATAGTCTGAAATACACTCTGCACCTGTATCAGTAGTCGGGAAATGGAAAATCCAGAGTTAATTCAGGCATAAGATCATTTCGCCTGCACAAATAACTTTTAATGTCGTAAGTGCTTAACAAATAAAAGATTCCTCTCTACTCACGAACCTGTCAGACTAACACAACAAAGGGAGAAATCTTCAGGGGTTGGTTTGAAGTATATATGAAAATATATTGTTCTTAGTGCTGTCGTGTGATTAACAAACTGTGCATGGCCATGGACACGGCCGCCTGTACAGGGGCGATGACTGGGATTCCAATTACTAATTCGAGTTTAGCTCGGTGGGCAGCCATCCCGGCACAGCCGAGGATGATGGTGTCGGCCTGATCGGAATCCCTCAGTTGCTTCGCAGCCTTAAGCAGTTTTTCAAAGGTTCCCTTACCGCTCACGCTTTCTCTGACAGATAAGCCTGCCGCTCTTTCTCCGGCTAGCCTTTCCATCACTCCCATTTGCCTCAGGTAGCGTAGATGACGACGGATCGAGCGTTCCTGGAGGGCAATCACTCCAAATCGATCTCCCAGGGACATGGCAGTCAGGACTCCACATTCCTGAATACCGAAAACTGGTTTTTCGGAAGCCTCCCGGCATACGTGCAGGCCAGGGTCGGAATAACAGGCAATGACGAAGGCATCAACATTACGACTTTCGGAGACCATCTTCCTTAATGGAAGTGTCACTGCCTCGATATCAGCCTGACTTTCAATGCCGAATGGTCCATCGGAGAGGCTCACGCACTCGATTCGCGGGCCTTCCGAGAAATGGAATCCCTTCAGTTCCCGGATCATGCCTTCAGTCACCGATTCGTCGGAATTGGGGTTGATCACCAGAATGTGCTGCTGTTGATTATCCATAGTTTTCAGAGCAGTTTCGCACCAAAATTTCGTGAAGGACTGAGCGGTGAGGAAATCGGGAGTTCCCGGCCGGCTTCGGCAGGAGTCCTTGGAAGGAATTCACCTGAGCCGCGATCCACTTTCAGTGTTTCCTCTTCTACCACCATCCGGCCGCGGTTGATGACGACCCTCGGCCAACCTTTTACTTCCATGCCTTCGTATGGCGTGTAGTCCATGTTGTCATGGAGCATTTCCTTTTTTATGGTACGGACCCATTTCGGATCCCATATCGCAATGTCAGCATCACTTCCAATGACCAGTGAGCCTTTCCTGGGATATAGCCCGTAAATTTTTGCGGCATTAGTCGAAGTCAGGGCCACGAACTCATTGATCGTGATCCTGCCTTTACCGACCCCTTCCGAGAAAAGGAGTGGCATCCTCGTTTCCAGCCCGGGTACACCGTTGGCAATCTTGTTGAAGCTAGCATCCCTGCCTGCATGAAATTTCCCGCTTTCATCGAATCGATAGGGTGCGTGATCAGACGAAAAAACCTGAAAGGTACCGTTTTTGAGGCCTTTCCAGATGGCTTCCTGAGAGGCCTTGTCGCGTGGTGGAGGGGAGCAACAGTATTTCGCGCCTTCCATTCCTTCCTGGTCAAGATCTTTGGCGGTCAAAAAAAGGTACTGAGGACAGGTTTCACCGTAGATGCTCAACTCATTGTTTCGTGCCTGGAGAATGGAATGTGCTGCCTCAGCTTCCGAAACATGAACGATCAGCATTCGGGCATCGACTAAGCGCGCAAGGTCGATGGCTCGGCGTGAAGCTTCACTTTCCGCTACGGGAGAATGGCTCACTGCATGAAATTTTGGCGCATTGTAACCGCGCTGTAAAAGACGTTCCGAAATCCAATTGATGACTTCGTTGTTCTCTGCATGAACCATGGTCAGAGCTCCATGCCTGCGGGCAAGGGCTAAAATGTCCAGCATTTCACCGTCATTGATCTTCAACATCTCGTAGGTCATGTAGACCTTAAAGGAAGTGTAACCTTCCTTAATCAGGGAAGGTAGCTCCACTTCGAGGACATTTTGTGTAGGATCGGAGATGATAAGATGAAGCCCGTAGTCAATTACGGCTTTGTTCCGTGCACGCTCACGAGCGTTATCGACGACATCCCTCAGTCTTTGCCCGCGGTGTTGGGCTGCAAAGGGCAGGAAAGTGGTGTTGCCTCCAAAGGCGGCAGAGACACTGCCAGAGTAGAAATCGTCGGCGGTCATGATTCGGGTTGATGATTCCTGTTCAATGTGACAGTGCGCGTCAATTCCCCCGGGAAGGACCAGCATTCCCTTAGCATCGATAACCCGTTCAGCATGGCCCAGATTCTGCCCCATGGCAGTGATTTTTCCTTCACTAACACCGATTTCCGACTCAAAGGAATCCACTGCGGTGTGAACCATCCCGTTTTTAATAAGAAGATCATACTTTTTCATTTTCCGGACTCTTATTTTACGATCTTCATTCCAGTTCCTTCAATCGTGAATCTAGTCTCTCAGTGAGATGATCCAGTTCTTCGTGCCCTTTTCGACTCAATACCGGTCCTGGGGCCCGGCTCAGGGCACAGGTGACGGCGCCTCGCCTGCGGAGAACTTCTTTTCTGACTGCAAGGCCGTATCCTGGCTGCTGCTCGTAGCGTACAAGAGGAAGATAGGCGTCGTAAAGGTCTTCAGCATGTTCGGTTTCAGCATTGGCATGAAGCGAAACGACTTCAGTGAGCATTTCGGGATAGGCGAATCCGGTCATTGCTCCGTCTGCACCGCGATGCAACTCCTGTGGAAGGTACAAGCCTCCATTTCCGGTTAAGACCGAAACACGCCTCAGTCCCTGTTTCTCGGCAGAATCACGGACCTGTGTCAGTTTCTCAAGACCAGGGCAGTCCTCATGCTTCAGCATCACCAACTGGGGAAAGTCGCTGAGCATTCGGTTGAAGCATTCCACGGAAAGACTTACTCCGGTAGACTGGGGATAATCCTGGTAGCAGAGCGGTATGTTCGAACCAAGCTGCTCAATCACCTGTGCATAGTAATCGTAAAGCTTCTGATCAGTGTTCAATCCTGTTGCCGGAGCCACCATCACTCCTGCGCAGCCTTCGTCCATGCTGAACCGGGAAAGATTCACGAGATTGGCAATTCCGGCGTCGGTAACGCCAGCTATTACTGGAACCCGTCCATTGACCCGTTTCAAAATGTGTTTGACGAATTCTCTTGATTCATTTGCTGAGAGTTTGTTGGCTTCTCCCATCATGCCTAGGATAGTAATCCCTGTCACCCCCTTTTCCAGAAAAAACTCGACAAGTGAATCAACACTTTTGAAATCTATGCTCCCATCTTCGGAAAAAGGAGTTATGGAAATGACATAAACCCCACTGGTCTGCTCGTCGATTAATCCTGAATTAGGCATGTTTTATTGAATGAAGAACGTTTTGGAAATCAAGAAATTATTTTAGCGTGGAGTCTCAAGCTTTAGGTCCCAAATGTCAAGAGTGTTTAGGAGTATTTTAAAAGAATGTGGGGATTTTACTTTGAGACTGTTTGACTATGAAGAATTAGTGGGGTTACTCACAGGAGTTGATGGGATTTGTTTTATGGATTCATTTTGTATTACTCCATTGGGTTCCTCCGCATATTTGGCAACTAAGGCCTTTAGCGTATCCAGGTCGTTATCGGTCAGATTCGAGTTGTTGATCACCAGCTTGAAGCACTCTCCGATAATGCTTTCCCGATTAAGCGATTTCTCATGGGAAACGCTGTAGCAATTCACCGGATGGGGTACCCCCTTGGGGAGTACGACCCGCTCGGAGGAGAAATCAAAAAAATCTTCCACCAGAATCTTGGTGTTCTCAGACACCAGCACTTCGCCGGACTCAGCCTCAGATTCCAAGCGGGACGCCACATTGATCGCTCTGCCTATGGCAGTATAATCCAAACGGCTGGTACTTCCGAAATTCCCGACATTACAGAATCCTGTATTAATTCCGATCCGGATTTTCAGATTGGTGGGGAAACTGAACTGTTTGCGGATATATGGCTGCAGCGCATCGATGCGGCTCTGCATTTCTATGGCCATATCGACACAGTTTTTTGCATCCCGCACGTCGCCTTCGGATTGAGGGTCGCCATAGAAAATCATAATGGCATCGCCGATGAATTTATCGATGGTCCCGCCGAATTTTTCCGTGATCGCACTCATCTCCGTAAGGTAGAAACTCAAAAATTCGCTGATCTCCTCCGCCTCGATCTGCTCTGAGATCGACGTGAAACCGACAATATCGGAGAAGAAAATTGTGAGCTTTTTTCTCTCACTCTTTTTATGAATGTCCAAAGAACCGCTGAAGATCTGCTCGTACAACTGAACAGGCAAATAACGTGACAACTTTAGTGAGATTCCTTCAATCTTCTCTTTTTGCGCCTCTACCTCCTCGGTAGCCTGACGCAACAACTCCTTCTGACGATCCAGTTCGACCGCCATCGATTTTCTTAATTTGGATTCCAGAGATAGTTTTTTATTCTCTTTTTTGAGCTTCTCGAGTTCCTGCTCTAGATCGCTCATATCTATCTCTGTTCGAGATTCTCCAGCAACTCGCCTATCCGCTCGATTGTGCCATTGTGCTCGTAGGATTCGGCAGTCGCTTTCACCTGAGCAAAACAGGATGCTTTATTAGAAGAGAAAATCTCTACCTTCGGTTCAAACTCAAAATGTTTCTTGAGCATTCCGCAGGGGATGTAGATCATCCCTTCAATTAGGTCGGGCTGCGAATGAATTTTGCAGCCACATTCTGGGCAGAAAACGTAATGCAGTTGATTGCCGCTCCCACCCTCATAGGAATATTTTTTTACGTCTCCGGTGATGCTGATGTCGTCGGTGGAATATGCGTAACCAAAAAAGGAATTACCCCATATATACTGGCAATCACTGCAATGACAGGCGAAGTGCATCATAGGATCGTTCTGCAGCGTGAACTCCACTGAACCGCAATGGCAGGCTTCTTTAATAGTCATTTCTATCCTCCGTGCTTGATTTTTACTAGGAAATTGAAGCTAATTATTTGGATGTGCATACATATCTGCTAATTTGTTAAAGCTGACCGGTTGGCGCATACCCATAATGGGCCAATCTGTCAATGTTTAAGAAGCGTGCAGATCAAAAGAACACACGTCTTCCACAATGTGCTAGGTTAAACAGAAATATAAAAAACTTCAAAGTAAAAATCTGAAAGACTAATGGATCGTGTTTTAGGAAAACCCAAAAAATTACATCCATCGGTTTGTTTTTCAAGAAATGGGGATTTTACCTGGAGGGTGTCTGACTGTGAAGAATTAGTGGGAGTACCCAGGAATGAAATTGAGAATGTAGCAAATATATACTTTTTAATTCTGCACGATATTTATTGATTTTTCCAGTTCTTTACTATATTTAGCAAATGGACTTTTTTTCGATATTACAATTTGTTTAAATTGATCATCATTTTCTTTGTCCCCGTAATAATAATCCATATAAGTATTTCTATCATCTTTTTCTAATAAACCTGTCATAACATCATTTGTACCATTTCTCATTTTATCGAGACAATTTTGCAATGTTTCTTCCATTTTAAATTTAATTTTAATACCGGTAACATTTTCATATTTTTTCAATATTTCAAATACATAACCTCCTATCACTTTTTTATTTTTATCTAGTTTGATGAATAAAGTTTGACCAGATTTTAATAAATCTAATCCCCAACAACTCTTCATAACACCATTGTTAGTCCTCAATAGATTTCTTAACCTTGTTTTTATATATCCATCATCAACCTGATTTCCATCCACCATCTTCCATATGATGATACCTTCTTTGTCATAAAAATTGATGTTCCAAGGCCTGTTCCCTTTAAACTCACCTGCATACTTACTTCTATCAAGAAAAGTGTATGTTCCTTGACCATGTTTTTCACCATTCTTCCATTCCCCAACATACTTCTCTCCATCAGCTAAAGTGACTGTACCTTGGCCATGAAATACCCCATCCTTCCATTCTCCTTCATATTTTCCACCATCAGGCCAAGTGAAGGTTCCATAACCATTTTTTTCCCCATCCTGGAATTTCCCTATATACTTTGAACCACCTGGTGAAGTGAAGATTCCTTGACCATTTCTTACCCCATCCAGGAATTCCCCCATATATTCTGAACCATCAGAAGAAGTGAAGGTTCCATAACCATTCCTTTTCCCATTTTTCCATTCCGCCACATACTTTGAACCATCAGGTCGAGTATATTTTCCTTCACCATGTTTTTTCCCATCCTTCCATTCCCCTACATACTTTTCTCCATCAGGGGAAGTCTCTGTTCCTTGACCATTTGGTTTCCCATTTGTTACTTCACCAACATATTTCCTCTCCTTTTTCTCATCACCATCCTCATACCATCCATCTATATCCACATTCTTCCGACGATAAAACAAAACCCCCCACTTTAGAATCCACTCCCCATTCACATACTTTCCAATAAGGGTTCCATCTTTTTTGTGATGTTCAGTGTACCACTCCTTACCAACTTTCCATTCACCTACCACACTTTTACCATCATAAAATGGGTAAGATAAAACACCAAATCCCTCTGGGGTCCCATTAGAAACCTCACCTTCGTATTTTGGTTGAACTTTATCTTTTCCAAAAGTTTTCCATACAAAACCTGAAGAATTTTTGTATTGATATAAGACACCAACTTCCTTGGATTGTCCAAACAAAGTAAAAGTAAAAAGCAGGAGAGAGATGATGATTATGAGTATATGTCTCACAAGGTTTCCTATAAGAGTTGTAGGTTAAACCAATGTATACCAGAATTGGGGTGATTATACAAGTATAGGGGAGTTACTTGGAGGTTCTCTGACTCTGTGAAGAATTAACTGGGGGTTTCTTGGAGACTGTCTGACTGTGAAGAATTAGTGGAGATTCCCACTAATTCTACATCACATTTTGCAAGTCCTGAATGTGGTGCAATAAAAATATCACATTCTTCGGGTTGCATGACTTTGGTTGGTGCTAACTTTTGTTCT
>CAJWQP010000082.1 GCA_913045445.1 uncultured Nitrospina sp.
CAGATTCCAAACACAATTATGACTTATGAAAACTGAATCCTAAATCTGGTATAAGCAATGGGGGTCGGGTCAACCTGCCAAAAAAAAGAATTGACAAAATTTGAGATTGTGATATTAATATTGATAGTGATTATCAATATTAACTGAATTTGTCTCAGGAATAGCCATGGTCAAGAAAGTCAGGGTTTGCAATGGAGCGGGTTGCAAGGCATGGTCATCTTGCTCAATTTACAAAAAATTAAATAGTTTAAAGAGCGAAGATGGTTCCGGTAAAATTGTTAAAATCGAACGGGTTCCATGCTTCAATAAATGTGGCGGCGGGGCTTCTGTTAAAGTTAATGCTGAGGGAGTAAACTCCGCAGGAAATTTTCTGAAATTCAGAACCCCCAGGGAAGCGGTTAATTATTTCTCACATATTTAGTAAAAGTGTTTATTAATGAGGATTTTCATTCCAGCGCATTAATAACCTTCATGCATGGTAGACTCCAGTTGTTTTTTGGGACAATGGAATCTATTGTTGTACCCGCAAATTTTCTGTTTAGAAAGGTCAGCTACTCGTCTCTATTGAAACCGCGCAGAGGGATGTCAGGTTCAGAGGCAAAGTCTGTTTGCAGTTCAGGTTGGGGTGAAGACGCGGGTGTTCCAGCTTCAGGCGCACTTTGTTCATCCTCCGCGCCCCGCTTGATTACCAGAAAAACCGCGATGTCCTGATGGATCAGGTTTTCCGGACACATTTTCAAATGTTGGCGGTAAAAAGGCATGTTCATCATCAAGTCATCGTACAGGCAGTCGAGTCCATAGTGATCGAACAGTCCGCGGATCGGTTTGGGTCCCACCAGGAACAAAATGCCGCCGGGCAAAAGCGCCCGCGCCGAAGAAGCCAGTATCTGCTCGCACACTCCCCGGTCCTGAAAGTAAAACATGGGAATCCATTTGAAGACCATCCCATACTTGTCGTTATAGACATCTTCTAGATGCTTTCTTTCCGGCAGGAAGGAAACCTTTTTTAAATTGTCCAATTGTTTTCGCTTGGCTGCGTAGTCCCACAACTGATGTGCGTTTTTCTGGGCCAGCTCAGGGTCGCTGTAGAGGACGGTGTACTCACGTTCGTGAGTGCAATCAATACACCCGGCGATGACCATGTCGAAGGTATGAACCAGAACACGCTCGACCTTTTCCAGTCGGGCCGACATTCCCGGCGCCATTTCCATGTAATAAATAATCTGATCCAGCGCCAGCGGTTGCAGGGCCGGTTCATCTATTTCCGCATCCCCTTCTGGATAAAACGGAACCGTGTAAACCGATTTGATGTTGTCCGTCTCCGGAGGGAAGCCATTAAAAAACCATTTCCAGTTGTACGGGTACTCCGGGATCTTCGCGGGCAATTCAGTTTGCGGGTTGACATTCCACTCCGGATGAAATGAAACTTCTGTTCTATCTTCCCCATCCACCAGAGTGAAAGAGTTGACCGACACCAGCACCTCTCTCTGGCAGGACGGGTTACCGCCAATCGTCCGGTTGATGTATGGAATCGGATTGGTCTCATCATAGCAGGTGACCTTGTAGATATCTCCGTTATGGACCGTTAGGCAAAGTTTAGAGTCATCACTAAAGTATCGCCACGGCGGGTTGGGTTGCGGGGTCCAGGTGACCTCGTGTGAGCGGTTGGTGTCCATGAACACCCGTAAAATATCATCTTCCCCTTCAGGCGCCTTGGGTATGAAAAAAGACGCGAAGATATTATAGGCCGCGGTCGAAGGGTAGGTCGGCAGACCGCGATAGCGAAGCGTACCCAACGCCACTTCACGCGACTGATCCTCATAAATTCCCCAGAGGAACTCGAACACCGCGCCGCCGCTTCCTGGGAGGGTGGACTGAAACAACTCCACCACCGGGATGATATCCAGCCTGGCCCAGTTAACCTGAAACATAAAGCTCAAAAAAACTTTGCGATCCTCAAAATTTCCATCGGGCAACGCGTAAAGCGAGTCCTTCGTCAGCTTGACATTGTATTTGCCATCGCCAAGCGATTCCAGATTCTCCTTCGTATAAAAGTAGTTCACCTCCGACAGCGGGACCCGCCAGACTTCAGCGGCTTTCTCGCGCAGAAACTCCAGAGTCATATCCTCCCACCCCGGCTGACCTTTGATATCTATCTGCGACTGAAACGTGCGCGAGCGCGGTTGAACGCCAATCCATTGCAAAGAGTCCAATTGCATACGGGCCTGTTCCAGACAGGTTTCACCCGTAGACGGGTCCGGACTCCATTTGGCTTCATGAAGCGGGTGTCCGCCCGGGTCCGTTCCCAGGAAGCGTCGACCCTCGGCGTTGTAGAACGCCATGTGCCCCGTCGGGTAGACCTTGGCTCGCGTGTTGGCGATGCTCGGTGCATCGCCATCGTGCAGGAAAGTAGCGCCGTTGAGTTTAGTAGTTTTCAGTTGCGCAAAGTTATCGCGGATAGATGCGGCAGAAGCTTCATTGCCATCAAACGAAAGCGAGCCAGGACGAGACAAAGCCGCTAGGATTTTTTTCTCCAGCACAGGATATTCCTCAAATTCTTAGAGTTGATAAAAACGCTGATTATAGAGAGCCCCATCGCCTCCTGTCAATGAAGAGTGAGGGAAATGAACGATTACAGGGCGATCTCAAACCCCCGTTTGGTGTCATTCTGAACTGGCAGGTTCCTGAAAAACTCCCGAAATTGTCATCCTGAGCCTCGTCAAAGACCCCCTTCAATAATACTGTGGGGTGTCGAAGGATCTCGTTTGTGATTTTCTTCTTCACCTAATATGTGGCTAGCCATGTGTCGCTTAAAACTGTTACAATACGCCCATGTCGCTGAATATTGCCTTGATAAATATGCCCTTCGGGTTTCATATCTACCCCTCTATCCAGTTGGGGACCCTCTCGACTTTACTCAAATCCAAAGGCTATCCGGTGAAGGGCTATTATCTGAACCTTCACTTCGCTCACCAACTGGGCATGCCGGTATATAACAAACTTTGTGAAAAACGGTTTCTCATCGGCGAATGGCTTTTTTCTCACCTGCTGTTTGGCGAGAATCCGAAAAATCAGGACTACCTGAACCATTTTGACTCTTACATGGAAATCGTTTGTCAGTCCATTGACCGCCCGCGCGAATTTTTAACAGATGTCAAAACAAAAATGGTTCCTGAATTTCTGCAATGGGCCGTCGAGGCCGGTAACTGGGGCCAGTACGACGTGATAGGCTTCTCCTCGACCTTCAACCAGAACGTTGCCAGCGTCACACTGGCCAAGCTGATTAAAGAAAAACACCCGTCTGTCAAAATCATGTTTGGCGGGTCCAATTTTGAATCTGAAATGGGACTGGAATATTTTCGCGTGTTCCCGTGGATTGATTTTGTCGTTCCCGGTGAAGCCGAAGGAGTTTTGGTTCCGCTTATTGAGTCCCTTGAAAACGGAGGGAAACCGCCAAAAGGAGTCGTGTACAGGAAGGGTGGCGAAATAGTTTTCGAAGACAACCACGAGATGTTGAACGACTTCAGCGAGAACGCGGTGCCTGATTACGATGATTTTTTCGAGCAGTTACAACAGATCGATCCGCACTCGCCATTGCTGGAAAACCCGATCATCCTTTACGAAACCGCGCGCGGTTGCTGGTGGGGCGAGAAGCATCACTGCACTTTCTGTGGGCTGAATGCCAACACGATGGAATTCAGATCCAAGCCGATCGAACAGGTTCAGGCCGATGTCGCCTATCTGGCGCAACGTTACGACTCGTTCCGCTTCCGCTTTGTGGATAATATTCTGGAGTTAAAATACATCGAAGGCATTTTCGGAGAAATGGCCCGCAATAATTTCGACCTCCAGTTTTTTATCGAAGTGAAAAGCAACCTGACCAAACAACAGATTAAGTCGCTTGCTCATGGCGGGGCTAATGTGATTCAACCCGGAATCGAAAGCTTCAGCCTGAACCAGTTGATGGCTATGGATAAAGGCGTGCGTCCCCTGCAAAATATTCTGTGCATGAAATGGGCGATGTATTACGGGATCGAAGTGAACTGGAATATTTTGATCGGATTCCCCGGTGAGACCAATGAAGATTATCGTAATCAAATCGATTTGATCAGACTGCTATTTCATCTGCCGCCGCCGGAATGTGTTGGCGACTTGTACCTCGAGCGGTTCAGCCCCTATTTCTCTCGTCCCGAAGAGTATGGAGTCACAATTAAAGCGCCGGGAGAAGCCTACTCCTACGTTTACGATTCGCCCGACATCGATTTGTTTAAAATCGCTTACGATTTCGAATTTACGTCAGAGAATGAAATTGATCCGGAGCTCAGAAGCGAATTGCTCCACACCGCCCAGGAGTGGAAGGAAAGACACCAGTCCGATGATATGCCTTACCTGATATTTACCAAGTCGATGAACTTCGTGACCATTTACGATGACAGGACGGCAGGAAACACCGTTAAAAAAAGACTTGAAGGACCGTCCGCCTGGACCCTGCTGTTTTGTAACGAATCGGCAAAAAGCATGGACCAGATCAAAGAGCATATCCGTGAATTGGGGGTAGAGGAGGAATCCGCGGCGGAAAAGGCGGTTCAGCAGTTAGAAGATATGGGCATTTTATACGGAGAAAAAGGCAAATACCTGACACTTGCGCTCCCACACAACGCCAACCTGTGATTTAAAATCATAACGCCAACCTGCAAATATTAGGGGATACCCGCCCCCAGAGGGCGTATATGCGAGAATCCCCAAATTCCTTGATTTTTTGGGTCCTGCGAGCGCAGAATCTCCAATTTCCTGTTTGTATTTAGAAGTGGATAGTAAATTTGACAGGAGAGGTTGAAAATTCTATAATTTTTAGCTCAATCCTTAAATACAACGAGTTGGCCCTCAATTGAATTACTGGCCGGTTTTGTTGTGATCGACAACATTGATCAGTTATTTCTGAAAGACTTATCCTACAGAAGGCAATCCCAAAATGGCAGAGATTGAAGAAGGCAGGAAGTACGAAAAAATTGCGTTGGATTGTTTGAAGCAGAACAATCTTTCAGAAGCAGAATCCAATTTCCTCCAGGCCTTGAAACTCATGGAACAGTCCGGGGACGAACAGGGTCAGGCCTACGTGCAGGGGAACCTGGGCAACCTGTGCTTTCAGAGTCGTCGGCTGGATAAAGCGGAAGAATATTACAGCAAAGCGCTGACTTATATGGAAAAGGTAAATGATGTCAGGGGAATAGAGAGCTCCCTCGGCAACCTGGGAAGCGTTCTCTTTTATAAGGGCAAGTTGGACGAAGCTGATGAAACTTATAAAAAAGCCCTGAAACTGCTTGAGCAGGCCAACGACACCGAAGGCCAGAGCGTCTACAACGAAAACCTGGGCAACGTGAGCCTGAAAAAAGATGATCTGGAAGCGGCGGAAGATTTTTTCAATCGCGCCAAAACACTGCTCGATGCCGAGAAGCATAAAGACCGGATAAGTCAGATAGAGAGCAAGATCACAGACCTGCAGAAACATCCAAAATATGTTGAAGGCAAAGAAAAAAGTTTGCTCAGTGAGATAGAATCATTGAAACAGGCCGGGAAGAAAAAGGAGATCCTGACCAAATATCAGGACCTTGAAGAACTGTATTGTCAGGGACGCAATATGGAGAAGGCCGCAGAGGTGATTAAGAAGTCGATCGAACTGTTCGAGGAGTTGGGCGACAAAAACTCATCTGGAGTATGTATGGGTAATCTGGCTGGAATTTTACTTCAGCTAGGATACTCAGGCCAGCCAGAGCAGTTCGATAAAGCCGAGGAATATTGCAAGCGCGCGTTGGACATCATCCAAACAGGGCAGGATAAGCGTCGTCAGTCCTACCTGCTGGGTAGCCTGGGCAACATTTACCTGCATAAAAAAGAACTGGACAAGGCATGGGAGCATTACAGTCAGTCTTTAGGGCTCATGGCAGAACTAGGCGATACCCTGGGAGAAGCCCGCGGTTATTCCAATCTGGGTAACGTGCGGCTTTTACAGGAAAACTATGACGATGCGCGAGTTCAGTTTGAAGGCTCACTGGAACTCATGGAGCAGTTGGAAAACAGACCTGGCATAGCTCAGCAATGTGATTCGCTGGGCGACATTCATTTGAAGAAGGAAAACCTTCATGAGGCAGAAATTTTCTTCAGTCGGGCAAGCGCCCTGTATGAAGCAATGCAGGACCCAAAAGGCGTGCAACAGGCGCAGGACAAGCTCGTGTATATCATGGGGCGACCCGAATACCTTGGGCGCAGACAGGAAGAGCTGTTGAGCGAACTCAAGAAACCCGAACTGGAGAAAGACGATAAGTCCCGAATGGCATTGCTGGATGAATTGGGCAACCTCTATTTTCTGGCGGGAGAGATGGAGAAGGCTGTTTCGACAATGCGGGAAACATCTGCGTTACAGGAAAAATTGAAAGACGAGGTCGGTCTGGGTGCCACCCTGGACAGTTTGGGCGGGATTCTGAAAGACATGAGTGACCTTGAGGGAGCTGAGGAATGTCTCAGTCGAGCCATGGAGATCAAAGAAAAGCATAATGACACCCAGGGGATGGCAGAGCTTTATGGAAACAGGGTTAACGTGCTTTTGATGCTTGATAAAATCATGGAAGCAGAAAAGCTTATCAAGAAGTCCATGAGCAAAAACAAGAAAAGTGGAAATGAAGTCGGGCTGATGAACGATTATCGCAACATGGGTAATCTGAGTATGCAAAAAAACGATTGGAGCAATGCCGACCACTTCTACAAGAAAGCATTGGAGATAAATACCAAGTCAAAAGACAAATATGAAATCTCCGAGGACTACAGAAACCGTAGCAACCTTTACCTGCAAAAAGAAGACTGGAACCTGTGCGAAAAATTAACCCTGGAATCTCTCAAGATATCCGAAGAGATTAACGATTTACGAAATGTTTGCCACGACAGTCGAATTTTAGGGAAAATTTATCTGGAGAAGAAATCCAGGAACAAGCAGGAAGAATATTACAAAAAAGCTCTCGAGATAAGTAATCAGCTCAAAGACGAAGTTGAGCAACGTATCGACCACAGAAACCTCGGAGAGCTATGCCTGGGGCGGGGATACAGAGAACGGGCAAATGAACACTTTAAGGCCGCTCTGGAAATTTCTCTCAAAAAAACCGACAAAAAGGAAATCGCTACAGATTACCGCCATATGGGGAATCTGAGTTTTAACAATGGAGAGCGCGCCGAGGCAGAGAAGTATTATCGCGATGCTCTCGAACTCACCATGGAAGTAGGTGATAAAAATGGTACCGCGCAGGATTATACCTACATAGGCAATCTGAAATTTAAAGACGGCAAGATTGACGAAGCCGAGGTCAACTTTGATAAAGCGGTGGATTATTTTAAGGAAGCGAATAATACACCAAGTCTTCTGCAGTTATTTTTGACAGTAGCGCGAATGGAATTAATCGTAAGCAGAAAAGAGCAAAGTGAAAAATATTTGGATCAGGCAAGAATAATCTGTAAAGATCTTGGCGATCCCGAAGCCATAGTCAAGTCCATCGAAGAGATTGAGAAGGTAAAAGACAGCGTTGACGTAAATAGATAGTTTGCGAGCAGGAATACGTTTCCGTCGTGATTAGGAAAAAACTGCTACGGTGTGGGAAATTTCCTGCTAAAAACGGTGGGGGCTGGAAAATAAAGTAGGAGCGCTGGGCGGCTTTGAGATCGTGGTTTTGATGCCCATTTGTTCTTTGGTTAGGGCTGATGGCAGGTCTGAGGGGTCTGAAGTGGTTGAAATCATTAGCTTAAAGAGGGTATTAGGTTTAGAAGGCAGGTTTGTGAAAATATATGATAAGAATAGCAAGCAGTTGAAGGGGAATCCCCGGCTTTTTCGCGCAAAAAAAAAGGGCTGTATTTCCTTGACATCGATATTGAAATTAAATATAAATTGCCTATATCTTAGGTAAAAGGGGCAGAGGGTTTACGTCCTTCTTGCACCTTTTTCATGCGTTAGCGCGGAAAGTGTAATAGGTCACCTATGAAAGTAAGCTATAGTCCGCAGCTGATGGAAGAGGCTGTATTCCGTCATCTTAACCATCTAGAGAGATCGGGTTATCGTGCCGGATACGATGAGTACCATTCCCTGGCCGATCCCATCTATGAGCTTCCAGAAGACGATAGAGAAATAGCCTTCGCGAAGGTTAATAAAATTTTCTTTATTGAGCGTCTCAAACTGGGAGAACACGTTCTCAGAGCGCTTGAGGCCGTAGGATTAATTCCTAAGCGAAAGCGCGTTTCGAGAAAAGCACAACTGGCCGCCGCCGCTATGGAATCCGATGGCTATGCAGGTGAGTCCGAAGAGTCCGACTCGGATACTGGTTCCGATGAAACCAGCCTGGAAGACCAGCCCCCCCTCCCCACCGATACCGATCAGCAAGAAGAAAACCCCACAACAGACGAAAGTTCAGAAGACGCCGATGGCGTTATCTCATATGATTTGGCGCGTGAGTTCGAAGAGCGTATTAACGAAGTTACCGTGAAACGCGCTATCAACAAAGTTGATGAAGGATCGAATGTCTTGAACCGGATTTCAGGCAGGCCCGTGATAGAAATGCGCGTGCTTGCCAGCCGTTTCTGTAACCCGGAAGAAGCCCAGGAGTTGGATGCGTTTCTCATTCAAGAGTTCATGCACGCAAAAGATATGGTTGATCCGGAGTTCGATTACGAGGATGCGTTTATTCCCGGCAACCCATCAGTAAAAAATCTGATCACAGCGCGGTTTCGACTGCTTTGGAACATGTATGTTGATTCACGTTTAGGGCGTGCGGGAATCATTTCCACCATGCCAAAAGAAGCGCGTTACAGAGAATTTGATAACTTTTACAGGAAGATTCCCGAGAAGCAGCGACGAGGGATATTCGAAGGAATCTGGCGGACAGATACTTTTACGCATGAAGAGTTGCTGTCCATGGCGACCGACCTTGAGTCATTGATGAGCAAGTATGTTGATGATGTCGACATGTCGGAAGAGGAAAGAGATTATATTCATCTGCAAGGTTCGCCGTGCCCATTGTGCAAATTCCCCACCTACAACTGGGTGGATGACCCTGAAAGTATTTGCGATGAGATGGTAATCGAAGCAATTCAGATTGATTTCCCGGATTGGGAAAGTAAAGACGGTGGTTGTGATCGTTGCATAGAAGTTTATGAGTTACGGGCCGGCGTGTAACAAACAGTCGGTTGCGTTAAAAGTGACTTAGAGGTTGTTTTTTAGCGAGGTGTTAAAACATGATAAACATTTTATTTTACAGAAAGGGGGGAACTGGAATCAGGGGCGTTTAGACCTACGCCTTTTAGAAGTAGCAGTAAAAGTTAGGTTGTTAGAAGTAAATTCCAATAGTCTTATGTCTGTTCAATAAGAAGATTGAAAAGGGAGGGCAAGTTTTATGAGACTAAACAGAAGGAAATTCTTGCAGGTGAGTGCTGGTGTAGCTACGGCTA
>CAJWQP010000083.1 GCA_913045445.1 uncultured Nitrospina sp.
TCCGTTTTGAATAAACCAGAACCAGGGCATCGGGCTCATCTATATTGAGCCGACTTTGCAGGAAAAAATCGTTCTTTTCGCGGAACCACATTTCACGATCAGCGCCGTTCTGGATCACATAGATATCGTTATAATCATTCTTTTTCCCGTGCCAGCACTTTGATCCCAGATTTCTACTTTTTTTGACCAAAAATACTCATAATCACCTTAAATTTAACCCATTAAATACCGAAAAGGGGGTAGAGACCCTTGCCCGCCTCCAATTTTTTAGAATTGGGGGGGTGTATGGCAAATATTTTTAAAGTCGGCTATTCAGACTCATCGGATTCTATGTTAATATGTTAAGTACTAATGAGATACCACGCCTTTCGACTGGAAAGCGACTTTGCCCCTCAAAAGTCCATTCCTCGAAATTTTTCCAAAAAGGAGCTTCCAAGATGCCCTCAAAAGGCCTCAAACACAAGGTTGGACTTGAGCACCACGGAATTAAAAACGCTAAAGAAATATACTGGAACCTGACAACACCCGGCTTGTACGAACATATCGTTCGTAACGGAGAAGGCCGACTTGCCCACCTCGGTCCTGTGGTGGTCGCTACCGGAGAGCACACGGGTCGCGCGCCTAACGACAAGTTCGTTGTCAAAGAACCGACCAGTCAGGACAACGTTTGGTGGGGAAAGGTGAACAAGCCTTTCGAGGTAGAACAGTTCGATGCCTTATACGGTCGCGTACTCGCATACCTGCAAAATAAAAATTTGTACGTTCAAGACTGCTGTGCCGGTGCGGATCAGGGTAACCAGCTTCACCTCCGTGTCATTACGGAAACCGCATGGCATAACCTTTTTGCTCGCAACATGTTTATCCAGATCAATGATCACGACAAACTGGCTACGCATGATCCAGCTTTTACCATAGTTCATGTTCCCGGTTTCAAGGCTGTCCCCTCAATCGACGGCACAAATTCAGAGGTTTTCGTTGTTGTTGACTATTCCAAACAAATGATCCTGATCGGCGGCACAAACTATGCCGGTGAAATCAAGAAGTCCGTCTTCTCCGTACTCAACTACCTGTTGCCGCAAAAACATTCGGTCCTGTCGATGCACTGCTCAGCTAATACAGGTGACGATGGAGACTCAGCAATATTTTTTGGTCTTTCCGGCACTGGAAAAACGACCCTTTCCGCTGACCCTAACCGCAGTTTGATCGGGGATGACGAACATGGATGGAGCGATAAAGGGGTCTTCAACTTTGAAGGCGGATGCTATGCCAAAGTCATCCGGCTCTCGCAAGAGGCTGAGCCGGAAATTTATCAATGCACGCGTCAGTTTGGAACCATTCTCGAAAATGTGGCCATGGACCCGACCACGCGCCGACTCAATCTGGATGATGCGAGCCTCACAGAAAACACAAGGGCCAGTTACCCGATCACGCACATCAAAAATGCTACTGGAGATGGCATGGGTGACCACCCCAAGAACGTTATCATGCTCACTTGCGATGCCTACGGCGTTATGCCCCCGGTAGCCAGGTTGACTCCCGAGCAGGCCATGTACCACTTTATCTCCGGCTATACCGCAAAGGTTGCGGGGACCGAAAAAGGTTTGAGCCGTGAACCAACTGCGGTTTTCAGCACCTGTTTCGGCGCACCATTCATGACCCTGCATCCTTCTGTTTACGCTAATATGCTTGGCGAACGTATCGCTGAACATAATGTGGACTGCTGGCTGGTCAATACAGGATGGACCGCAGGACCCTACGGTGTTGGACACCGAATGGAAATAGCACACACCCGGGCGATGATCAATGCAATCCTTAAAGGCGAGCTTAACGATGTCGAAACGGAAACAGACCCGGTGTTCGGACTGCATATTCCAAAGTCTGTTCGTGACGTACCCGATGAGGTCCTTAATCCGCGGAACACCTGGAAACGAAAACAGGACTACGATAAAACGGCACGAGCACTAGCTACGCAATTCGTTGAAAACTTCAAGGAATATGAAAATAGCGTGAAAAAAGAAATACTAGCCGCCAGCCCTAATCCTACGGCACCTGTTGCGAAAGGCAGAACCAAAGTTCAAAAACTGAGAGGCTGATTCCAACGATTTCTCCGGCATGCGGTACCTCCGCATGTCGGCTTTACGCTTTGAAAGATTTTAGAGGAAACCATACCTTGGAAGACCGACCACGCATCGCCATCACGATGGGCGACCCCGCCGGTGTCGGACCGGAAATCATCGTCAAAACATTTCAGGATCGATCTATCCATGACTGTTCTTGTCCGTTTGTTGTTGGCGACGCAACGTTTTTGCGTGAAGCGGTTTCATGGCTGGCAGGCGACCTGGCCATCAATCCAATATCATCACCCCAGGAAGCATCTTTCACACCTGGCTCTGTTGATGTGCTGGACCTTGAAAATATTTCAGCCACTGTCATTCCGGGCCAACCCGGTCCTTCAGGCGGCAAAGCGGCAGTAGAGTATATCCGCACTGCTGTCGACCTCGCAATGGGCCATCAGGTCGAAGCAGTTGCTACCGCTCCAATCAACAAGAAAAGTATCCATCTTGCGGGACATACCTGGCCGGGGCATACTGAAATGCTCGCCGAATTTACCGACACAAAAGATGTCGCCCTCATGCTGGCGGGCGATGTATTGCGAGTGGTGATCGCCACGACACATGTACCACTCGATGCGGTCAAGGAACTCATCAATCGCGAACAACTTACTACCATTATTCGACTCACACACCACTGGTTACTTGAACATGTCACAGACTCTCCAAACATTGCGGTGACCGGACTCAACCCGCATTGCAGTGATGGTGGAACTTTTGGCAACGAGGAACAAAAGATAATTATCCCGGCACTGGAAACGGTTCGCCAGGAAGGAATCAAAGCGGTCGGCCCGTTTTCGGCAGATGCCCTGTTTGCGAAACTCAAGCCGCACGAATACGATGCTGTTGTCACGATGTACCACGATCAGGGAATGATCCCGGTAAAAATGGCCAACAAAGGTAGCGCGGTGAATGTGACCCTTGGCTTACCCATTATACGAACATCTGTGGACCACGGCACAGCTTTCGACATCGCCGGAAAAGGACGCGCCTCACCCGAAAGCCTTAAATCGGCCATACGCTCAGCGGCGCAATTTTCAAAATCCACCGCCAATCGCACAAAATGAAAAAACAGCCTCTGGGACAAAACTATCTTATCAATGAAAGTATCGCTCTTGATATTATCCAGCAAGCGGGAGTTTCCTCTGACCAGCCCGTACTGGAGATCGGACCGGGAAAAGGAATCCTCACCGCCATATTACTGGAGCAAGCTGAATCATTGACCGCCATTGAAATCGACCCCAAGCTTTGTTCAGCATTAAAAGACCGCTTTGGAAAAAATGAAAAATTTCAGTTGATTGAAGCAGATGCATTAAAATACGATTACGGAGCTTTAGGAAATGGGTATCAAGTGGTTTCAAATCTGCCATACTACGCCGCAACGCATATTCTAAAACGGCTTATCCATTACCGAAAGCATATTTCGCATATGACTGTAATGTTACAAAAAGAAGTGGTCGACCGCCTGACCGCTATACCAGGCACTCGTGATTATGGATCGCTTTCTGTTTTCATTCAGTTTCATTGCCAGGTGGAGCGGCTGTTGGAGGTGGGGAAAGAATCGTTTTCACCACCACCCAAAATTGATTCATCAGTGGTTAAACTGACTCCTTTGCTCCAGCCGAAAGTACAGGTTGACAACCTGAAAACATTTTTCACCGTCGTGAACGCGTCTTTTTTACATAAACGAAAAATGCTTAAAAACAATCTTAAAGGATGGGGAAACCTGTTCCAAAAGCAAAACGGAAAAATCGAACTGGCGGGTATAGACCTGAGCCGTCGCGGAGAAACTTTGTCGCTGGAAGATTTCGCGACTCTTTCCAACTTTATCCATTCATGCAATGACTGATTCTAATTCACATAACGGACACGTTATCCTCATCGGGGCAGGCCCTGGGGATGTGGGACTGCTCACGCTGAAAGGGAAGGATTGGTTGTCACGAGCGGATGTGATTATCTACGATTACCTGGTCAACTCAAACATGATGCGATTCGCCGCCGATTCGGCAGAGCTTATCTACGTTGGAAAAAAAGAGGGACACGCCACGCTCACGCAGAATGAGATCAATGAATTACTGATTCAAAAAGCTCGCACAAAAAAAATTGTTGTACGCTTGAAAGGCGGCGACCCGTTTATTTTTGGTCGCGGTGGCGAAGAGGTCCAGGCCCTCCAGGAAGCGGGAATTCGTTTTTCCGTGGTTCCCGGCATCCCCTCCCCTGTTGGCGTCTCGGCTTACGCGGGGATTCCCCTCACCCACCGCGATCACGCATCGACCATTTCTATCATTACCGGAAGCAACGAAGCCGGAAAGGAAGATGTGAAAATCGATTGGGAAAAAATCGCCGCGCGCTCAGGTACACTGGTCTTTCTCATGGGCGCGCGCAAACTACCGCGAATCGTTGAACAGCTCATCAAATTTAACAAAAATCCGGATACCCCCGTGGCGGTCATCCAATGGGGAACCACTGCCCGCCAACAAACCTGGACAGGCACCCTTGACACCATAGTCGATATCGCCATGAAGGAAAAAATCAAACCCCCAACCCTGACCATCATCGGGGAAGTGGTTAATTTGAAACCCGTCACCGACTGGTATGAGACACTGCCGCTGTTTGGCAAAACAATTGTCATAACTCGCGCCGAAGCCCAGGCGGAATCTTTTATCCACATGCTTGAAGAACGCGGGGCCGAAGCCTTGCTTTATTCATCCATCAAGACGGTTCCTCCAGAGGACTCGCGACCGTTGGACCAGGCCCTCGAAAATTTGTCCGATTATGATGGTCTCATCTTCACCAGTATGAATGGAGTTCAGTTTTTTACTCAACGGCTCAGAGAAAAAAATAAAGACATCCGCGAACTCAAGGGCGTTCGCATTTATGCTATCGGACCTAAAACAGAACAAGCCGTTCGTGACTTGCACATTAAAGTTGATACCGTACCCGAAAACTATGTAGCGGAATCGTTGATTGAAAGCATGGGTAGCGAAAATGTGTCGGGGAAAAAATTTCTTTTGCCGCGTGCGGCGGTCGCCCGTGAAGTTTTGCCAGACACTTTACGCAAAATGGGCGCCAGCATCGATGTCGTCCCGGCTTATCAAACCATATCTCCAAAACCATCTGATATCAGCTTTCTCAAGCGACTGGCTGAAGGTGGCATAGACGTTATCACCTTCACCTCATCCTCAACCGTAACCAACTTCCTTGATCGCCTTGACAAAGAGCATCACCCTAAACTCAAAAACATAGCTATTGCATGTATCGGCCCCGTTACTCAGAAGACTGCCGAAGACCATGGACTGAAGGTTTCTATCGTTCCCGACGAATACACGGTTAAAGCTCTCGCCTCAGCTATCGAGACGCATTTCACCAGTTAATTTCTCATCGGAGGTTACGTCAATGCGTAAAATTTTTATCACTGTATTTTCTTTGATAGGGTTTTATCTTCTGTGGCCCTATCTTGCCGTGTTCAGTTTATACCTTGACCTTAAAACAGGTGACGCGGTGGGAGTGGAAGAACACATCGACTGGCCTTCTTTTAAAAACGATCTTCAGGCAGACCTGGATCAACTGGTAGAAATTAAGGTCAAGGAAAGCCTTAACAACAAAGGAATAAAAATCAGTTTCGATTCGCTGACACTTTCCAGACAACTCAGTGATAAAATTGCCACACCCAAAGGGCTGATCTATTTATTCAACAAACCCAACGAGTTTATTGAACAGATTCGTCAGACATTCAACAGCGCCATACCCCCCGAAAAAATCAATCCACCCGCTCCCCAAAAAAAATCGTTTGAACCCGAGGGTCCCAATATTCCAAATTTATTTGAACGAATTGAATACGCTTTTTTTACCGACCCCACCGACTTTCGGCTCCGCTTCAATAAAGGTGATTTGTCTTTCACTCTGGACTGGCAACTTCAAGGTATTTTCTGGAAATTGACCCGATTGAAGATTCCGATCAAAAAAATTTAATTCATAGCCTTTTAGTGCTGGTAATCAGCCCTCTACACCATCCCTTGTGGGCCTTCTATTTGAAAAATATACACTTATTTTAATCTTTTCCCTTGACCCATTATAAATTATTGATTATATTGCTGTTATTGGAAGGCGATCCATGCCCCCGATAATCTTGAAAAATAACAAAATATGCAAACATAATCGGATTTCCGATAAAAATCTACAAATAACCAACCCATATGCGTCGCCGGCACCCCCGACGCCCCGTTTCAGGAGAGACTTCATGAACACAACGGTCACCCCCCCCCTCGCTCTAACCGGATTCTTCGATGTTATACGCAACCAGATGCAGATGTGTGGCTACAGCCCACACACCATAAAAGCGTATATCGGACAAGTGCAGGGTTTCATCCGGTTCAATCGCCCTTTGGATCTTAAGAAAATCACCGAGCAGGATGTCATGGATTACCTGAACCATCTTGTTGAAAGTGGTCTTTCCCGATCAACCATCGACCAGGCCGTTACGGCGATGGAAATTTTATGTCGCGAATTACTTGAAGATGCACTGGATCTTTCAGGATTCAAGCGACCTTTAAAATTGCGCCCCGATCCTGTGGTACTGACCTCTGAGGAAGTTAATCAGATCGCTGTAAGCACAGAAAACCCGAAACATCGTCTCATGATCGAGTTGGCATACTCTGCAGGATTGAGAGTTTCTGAACTGGTGGAAGTGAAGGTGGGGCACCTCAACCTTGAGAGGCTGATGCTGTATGTGCCCGGACTTGGCAGGAAAAGCCGGAATACCGTTTTTTCAGAACATCTCAAAGACGTGCTGATAAGACAGATTGAAACGAAAGACAAGGATCATTATCTGTTCCCCAGTGAACGAGGCGGAATGCTGACCACCCGCGCGGTGGCAAAATTTTTCAAAAAGGCCCTTGGCGCGTCCGGCCTGGATAAATTGGCAACACCCCATTCCTTGAGACAGTCGTTTACCAACTCTATGCTTGATCAAGGAACGGACCCAGTCGCCCTGCAAAGTATTCTGGGGCGCAGAACACTAACCAGCCTTTCCCCTGATTCGAAACAAGCTGCTTAGCGCGAACAATCCCTCCGCATTATGGCGTCGGTGTCTATCCACAGGCATCGGCGCCTTTTTTTGTCCAGTCGCTTCCTTAAAATGAAATATGTGATCTTCTGATGAGGAGACAACAGCCCGTTCAACTGACTTGTTCGTATCTCATGTTTCGGCGCTGAGGGGTGAACCCGCTGTCAGTGATAATCCGCCGGATATCTTCCTCGCTGAGGCAGTGGACCGTGCCTGCGGCCCGAACGACATTTTCCTCCAGCATGGTGCTTCCCATGTCATTCGCTCCGTAATACAAGGCCATCTGCCCAATTTTCTGTCCCTGAGTCACCCAGGAGGCCTGCAGGTTATCGAAGTTATCAAGAAAGATTCGACTGATCGCGAGGGTTTTGAGATAGTCGAGTCCGGTCACCTGCGAAGTGATACCCAAATCTATACTCAGTTCCGTGCGACCCGGCTGAAAAGGCCAGGGAATAAAAGCTGTGAATCCGCCTGTCTTATCCTGTTGTTCGCGGATTCGGCAAAGATGTTCCACACGGTCTTCGACCGTTTCCACATGCCCGAACATCATAGTCGCCGTCGTGGGTATCTTCATGCTGTGCGCCCGACCCATTACCTCCAGCCATTCATCGGTCGAACATTTGTTCGGGCTTATCTTTTGGCGTACCGTGTCTACCAAAATCTCCGCGCCGCCACCGGGAATACTGTCGAGTCCGGCGGAACTCAACCTTTGCAATGTTTCGTCAAGAGTCAGCTTGGAGATTTTTGCGGTATGCACGATCTCCGGGGGTGACAGTGCATGCAAGTGGATATCGAATCGCTCCTTGATACGCTGGAACAAATCCTCAAAATAGTCGATCCGCAGGTTGATGTTATGCCCACCTTGCAGGAGAATCTGCGACCCTCCTAAAGCAATCGTTTTTTCTATTTTTTCCGCAATGGTTTCAAAGGGGTGAACATAAGCATCTTCATCGCGTTCTTTCCTGTAGAAAGCGCAAAAAGCACAGTCGGTAACGCAGATATTTGTATAGTTGATATTACGGTCAACAATGTAGGTTACGACCCGTTCCTTAACTTTTTTGCGGGAAATGCGTGAGGCCACATTGCCCAACAAAAGATTATCGGTCGATTGGAATAATTGAACCGCTTCTTCAGGAGAAATTCGCTCGCCTTCGAGCGATTTTTTAAGAATGGTCTCCGTCATCACCAGGAGGGCTATAAAGTTCCATCGCCTGCGCCGATGGAAACACCGGAAATCCCGTCAATGCCGGTATCTCCCATCTTCTCTTCTTCAGTCACCACAAAAATATGGTATCCGAACTTGCTTTTGATCGGACCTGATAACTTGCCAACAGGCGCCTGCATGGCGGCCTTTTCAAGTTCAGGGGCAGATGTATTGAATTCCAGAAATCCAAGGTCGCCTCCTTTTTTTCTGGTTCCACAAGCGCTGTATTTTTTAGCCAGTTTTGCGAACATTTTAAGCATCAGTTCCCTGCTTTCACAGGACTTGAGGTTTTCCAGCAACAACTCCGCAATATCAACGGTTGACAACACAATGTGACTGACACGAATCGACCTGATAGCCATGAATTATCCTATAAGCAAGTTGGCCCTGCCCCGAAAAAAGAAACAGGCGCAATTTTTATTGATTGAACAATTGTATCCTTTTTGCAGAATTTTACCAAGGACTTAAGGAAAGATGCTAAAAATAGTGCGGTATAAAACTTCAGGTCGTAGAAAAGCGTTTATTCCCGATTTATTCTCCCTCGGGGAGAGCTTTGTACTGGCGCCCAGCACGGACGCAAGTCGAAACTCTTCGCAAGGCTGAGGCCTTGCCCTACGAAGCCATGGTCCCAAGCCCTGTAGGGTAGCCCTTCAGGGTTGCGGCCTTTAGAAATAGTACGGAACTGCACTTATGCAAAGCACCCCCTCCGAGGAAGAGTTTCAGGAGGTATAAAACGAAGAGGATTTATATTGTTTGAGTCCGTGTCGGTGAACATTGAGGGAGCAAACTTTAAGCCAAAAGTGATTACAGAAAAAGGCTAGAACCGTATCATAGAAAAAAACTG
>CAJWQP010000084.1 GCA_913045445.1 uncultured Nitrospina sp.
AAACCCTTCCTACTTTTTAGTTTTGATGCAAATATTTTACACGCCACACGCATATTATCCGGGAAATAAAGACGGGGGCGGGGAGTTAATTTGAATCAGCTTTTGCCGGGGAAAAGTTTTTATTCATTCTTGAGTCAGACGGTGTTAATTTCTATTCAACAATGAGATAATATCAGATATTTTTTGTGGCTGAAACCAGGAGCGAGATACCATGCGCATTGTTGTTTGCGTTAAACAAGTCATAGACACCGCCGCCCGAATTGTACTTAAAGATGGCGCGGTTGATGGTACCAATCTGGCGAAGGTGCTTAATCCATACGATGAATTTGCGGTGGAAGAGGCCATACGAATTCGCGAGCGTCTGCCGGATACTGAAATTACGCTTATTAGTCTTGGGCCGGAAGGATTTCGTGATGCTCTTCGGGCGGGTCTGGCTATGGGTGCCGATAAGGCCGTTCATCTGCTGAACCCAGCTTTTGATGATGTAGATTCCCTCACTGCATCGCGCTTGTTAGCAAAGGCGATCACAACCCTTGGGTTCGATCTTATTCTTTGCGGTAGACAGGCAGTTGATGATGATATGGCCCAAATCGGACCCGCACTCGCAGTTTATCTTGATATTCCCTGCGTTACCGCTGTGACTCAACTGGAATTTTCTGATGACTGGAATCGGGCGACGGTTACCCGGCAAATTGAGGGAGGATCGGAAATTATTGAATCGCCATTGCCGATTCTTCTTACCTGCCAGAAGGGGCTCAACCAGCCACGGCTTCCTTCCTTTAAAGGAATCATGGCCGCCAAGAAAAAACAGATAGAAACTATAACCGCAGAAAAACTGGGTTTTGATTTCATCACAGGGAACGATTCAACGAGCACTGTTATCGCAACAGGCTTGAAGCTTCCCTCTTTACGTGACAAGGGAGTGATGCTTGACGGACCGGCGAGTGATGCTGTTGTTAAATTGGTAAAATCCTTGCGGGATACAGAAAAAGTGGTGTAAAGTATCAGGAGAGTAAAGAGTTTGTTCATTATGTGTAGATGAGACATTCCCTCACCATGGGAAACACCAAACCCGAAGAAACATCAACCTCAGCAACTCAGCGGATCAAACAGTTTGGCTCAAAGTATAAGGGCGAAATTGGACTCGCCGTTCTTATCCTTTACGTTTTTCTGCTCGGTCTCGGTACCGTGGGCGAAGTATGGGATATTGAATGGATTCTTGATCTACCCATTTTCCGTCCTCCTGGGAAATATTGATCTTTTAACAACCTCCTTTTTGAAGCTTGGAATATTTTCTCCTTGAGTTTCATTTTATTTCTGTTCGCCCGCATTTTAATATAATGCCTGAAACTGCTTAATTTTAATAATACACTTTCCAGCAGTTTTATTATTCCAGCTTGTCCACCCTTTAATATTACTTGCAATTAAACCATGTATTATTATTTTAGCAAAATTTATATAGTGCCTAAATTGGCTTAAATAAAATTTACTGTTTGTGTTTGTTCTTTCCTCGTTTTTCTCAGTCACCACTCTCTTGTTGACGGCTTATTTGTCTCTGGGTTATTCTTCCTTTTCATTTAATATGCTTCAATTATTTTTTATATTTTAACTTATTGGATATGAGTGATTCTCAAAGGGTGTGGGTCATTGTGGAAATGAGTGACGGGGTGATAAAACCTGTTTCTTTTGAAGCCATCCACGCGGCGCGGCTCCTCGCCGATTCAATACAAGGTTCCGTAGAAGCTTTATGCCTCAGCCATGAGAAGCCCGATCAGACGAATGACCTGTTTCATTATGGTGCTGACCAGATAAGCGTCCTCAAAAATTCTGTTTTTGCTAAATTTTCCCTGGAGCTGTGGCTCCATACCCTTGTTCCTCAGATCAATGAGCATAAACCCTATGCGGTTTTTCTTCCGGCCACCACCCATGGCAAAGAACTTGCTGCCTCGTTATCCGCCAGGCTGAATGTTGGGCTGGCGACCGATTGTGTAGTAATTGAGGCCGGGGCGCAGGATGAAGTCATCGTTCATCGACCTGTCTATGCCGGTAAGGCGATTTCGCATCTCACTTTACAAGGTTCCGGACCTCATATTCTGAGCTTGCGAGCGAATGTGTTTCGTGGGCCGGGTCCCGACCTTTCTCTAAACGGTGATGTTGTCGAACTCGATGTGCCATTCTCCGGCGGTGATTTGCTTCTTAAAATTAGAGAAGTTGTCAAGGAAGCCGGTAAGAATCTGGATATTACCGAGGCTCGGATCGTTATTTCTGGCGGACTCGGCATGCAAGGTCCGGAAAACTTTCAATTGCTTGAGGATCTTGCGCAAGTCCTCGGCGGTGCCGTGGGTGCCAGTCGGCCGGTGGTCGATAACGGGTGGCGGAGCTACTCCAACCAGGTTGGGCAGACCGGGCGTACGGTGCAACCCGACTTGTATATTGCCTGCGGAATTTCCGGCGCAGTACAGCATCTCGCAGGCATGTCCTCATCCAAATGTATTGTCGCGATTAATAAAGATGCCAGCGCGCCCATATTTTCTGTAGCCGATTATGGAATTGTCGGCGATACCTTGGAAATTCTTCCCCTGTTAACCAGTGAGTTCAAGCAAGTCCTTGGCACAAAATCAGATAGGTGAATCCAGGATCACCACTTTCAGATTATGAAAAATCGGCTAATTGAGCTCTTATCAGATGATTCATTGTCGCTGGGCTCCGATGTTATACCTGCGTCAGCCGCCGGGCAGTTGATGATCTATCTCGCCGAATGGAAGCGGTGGAATGCTAAAATCAGCCTGACCGCTGAGACTGACGAAATATCTGTGATTGACAAACATATTTACGATTCGCTTCAATACAGCCACGCTGTTTCACCCACCGGGACCCTTGCCGATATCGGGAGTGGAGCTGGTTTTCCCGCCATACCCGTCAAAGTCATCTTTCCAGAGCTTGAAATGACACTCATCGAGAGCCAGCGAAAGCGGGCCAATTTTCTTAAAGCCACCCTTCGATACATGAAACTGGGCAATATCAGCTGTATCCATGGGCGGGTAGAGGACTTCCCTGATCTTCTGGGAGCATACGATTTTGTTACTCTGCGCCATGTTCAGGAACTGAACCTCAGCTTGCAATTGGGAGCCGGTCTGTTAAATAATGGCGGAAAGCTGATTTTGCAAACAGGCTTGGAAGCCACATTCCAGCCCGACTCCCTTCCTGATGCCATTTCCCTTTCACTGGTCAACGAGATACCTGTCAGCAGGTCCAGCGGTTCGGCCTCCAAGCTAATGGTTTTTGAGCGCCCCTGATCGCGGAGAGCAGAATCACAGCAAAATGAGCCAGGTTTTTCCCACTTCCACCCCACTGGAATGTTTCACGTGAAACATTCCCGAACTCACAGCATCAGAAAATTTTGTTTCACGTGGAACAATAATATTTGAAGATGTTTAAGTTGGCAGATATTGCAATTTGTGTTAATTTACCTGAAGAATTATTCGCAAGAGGCTCTTCCAGATATGGGGAAAATAATCAGCGTTGCGAACCAAAAGGGTGGCGTAGGGAAAACCACCACGGCGATTAACCTTGCCTCGTGTCTGGCTTTGTCGGGAAAGATGGTTTTGCTTATTGATATGGACCCGCAGGGCAACGCTTCCAGCGGACTGGGGGTAAATCTCGGAGAAAATCAAAAAGGAATTTACGAGTTGTTGGGAGATGAGACTTCCCTGGATCAGGTCATTTATCCCACTGATATTGAAACACTTAAAGTTGTTCCTTCAAATGTGGATTTAGCGGGAGCAGAAATTGAACTGGTCAGCAGAGAGCACAGAGAAAAAGTCCTTTGCAATGTATTGAACGGTGTCAATGAAGAATATGAGTTTGTTGTTATAGATTGTCCGCCCTCTCTAGGCCTCCTCACTCTCAATGCTCTGGCAGTTTCCCAGTCAGTTCTGATCCCCATGCAGTGTGAATATTATGCCCTGCAAGGATTAAGTCACCTTCTTAAAACCCTGAAGCGGGTCAGGAAATCGATCAATCCAGATCTCAGAGTAGAGGGTATATTGCTCACGATGTACGATAGCAGAACATTACTGGCGGGCCAGGTGGAGAGCCAGGTGAAAAAATATTTCGGCGAATTTCTAATGAAAACAATCATTCCAAGGAATATCCGTCTCAGCGAAGCGCCTAGCCATGGCAAGCCAATTGTTTTATATGCAAGTCATTCTAAAGGGTCCGACTCCTATGTCGAGCTGGCGCAGGAGGTCATTCAGCGGACCAGAAGTGAAACAGCCAAACAGGAAAAACAATCTATAGAGGGTGTCGCATGAATCGAAAAGCTTTAGGAAAGGGTATTGAAGCGTTAATACCGGATTTTGAAGAGGGTGTGCCAGAAGGTGAGCATGCAGGTGGGTCAATGGACCTGCTGATCGATGAGATCGTCCCCAACCGTCTGCAGCCGCGGAAACATTTTGATGATGAGAAATTTAACGAGCTTGAACGGTCGATTCAGGAGCACGGAGTACTTCAGCCAGTTATAGTCCAAAAGGGCAAAAAAGGGTATGAGCTGGTTGTTGGCGAACGCCGGTGGCGGGCGAGTAAAAAAGCCGGACTCAAAAAAATTCCTGCTGTCATCCGTGAAGTCACCGATACGGAGTCGCTTGAGATCGCGCTGATTGAGAACTTGAATCGGCAGGACTTGAATCCCATTGAAGAGGCCGATGGCTATGCCCGTCTGGCAAATGACTTTGGGCTCACCCAGGAAAAAATTGCCAAGCGCATGGGGAAGAGTCGGGAAGCTGTAGCAAATACAATCAGGCTTCTCAAGCTACCTCGCAAGGTTAAAGAAGACATCATCAGCGGCAGATTGACGATGGGACACGCACGCGCCCTTTTAGGCTTAAATTCTGAAAAAGAGGTTGAGGCCTTGCGACGCCAAATAGTGGGGCAGATGTTGACCGTCCGGCAAACCGAGGCCAGAGTCACCAGGGCCAAGCGGGAGGCAGGAAAACCGACGAATAAAAAGACAGCAAAAAAGGATATTTTCATCAGGAATCTGGAGATGGAGTTGGAACGCAGGTTAGGGACCAAAGTAGAAATTGCTCCAGGTAAAAAAGGTGGTAAACTGATCATCACTTATTATTCTGATGACGATCTGGAACGCATTCGGGGGATGGTTGTTCAAAAAATTGGATGAGCGACCAGTGGTTAGTCATATAGTGACAGGAGAAGCGACATGATTCCAAAAAAGGGGGAGTCCTCAATAAAAGCCTATATAGGCGAAGATACTGTATTCAAGGGCGCGCTCAGTTTTGAAGGCACTGTGCGTATTGATGGGAAGTTTGAGGGTCAGGTGAATACAAATGACACGCTTATCATTGGCGAGACCGGGGATATCGTGGCAGATATTGAAGCGGGAACGGTTATCTGCAAAGGAAAAATGAAAGGGACTATCATAGCCGCGCAGAAGGTTGAGATGCACACCTCAAGTAGGATCACAGGTAATGTGAAGACTCCGGCTCTGAACATAGAACTCGGTGCGGTGCTTGTCGGCAATTGTGATATGTCGGGGAAAGAGGATAAGAAAATTATCAAGCTCGTCAAGGATGAGGAAAAAGATAAAGAAGTCTCCGCCTGATGGCCTCGCCCTACAATTGGCAGGGATTCGAATGAGTTTTTTAATTGGTGCCTGAATTGGCTATTTTGACGATAGTCCACTATTGACAGTTGTTCCGCTGGTCTCGATATTTTGGATCAAAATTAAACATGCAACCCCTTCTCAAGCGTGACTGAGGATTTCCCCCGATGGACCCCTCCACTCAAAAATAGCATTTTGAGACTCTCATCCAGTGCCAGACTGGCGGATTTCGATTCAAGGACTTCTGCCATATTATATTGAAATTAAAATAGTTATTGAGATTTTGATCGGTCGTGGTTAAAATGTTTTCAAGATATGCTTAACGAGGAGAGAGCAGAGGGGTCTATTGGTACCTTGTACATTGTCAGCACTCCTATTGGCAATTTAAAAGACATGACCCACCGCTCGCTGGAACAACTCAGTCGGGTTGACCTTATCGCGGCGGAGGATACCCGGCGAACCGGCATTCTGTTAAAACATTACGAGATAAAGGCACCTCTCTCCAGTTTTAACAGTTTTAATCAGGCAAAAAAGAGTGAGCAGTTCATCGCCCGTCTCATGAACGGCGACGATCTGGCTTTAGTATCAGATGCGGGAACGCCGGGTGTATCAGACCCGCTTTACCATTTGGTTCGAGCCGCTCTTGAAAAAAATATATCCGTAGTTTCGCTTCCTGGACCTTCGGCAGTGTTGGCGGCACTCACTGTGTCGGGATTGCCGGTAGATCGTTTTGTGTTTGAAGGATTTCTTCCCCGCAAAAAGGGACGCAAGAAACTGATTGAGGAACTGGCGGAAGAAAAGAGAACGATCGTACTTTTCGAATCGCCACACAGAATTGTGAAAACCCTTAACGAGCTTCATAAGGCTATGGGGTTTCGGCAGGCGGCATTGGCGAGAGAGTTGACCAAGGTTTACGAGGAAGTTATTCGAGGATCGTTGGAAGAGCTTGCGGTTATAGCTGAAAAAAGAAAACTGAAAGGTGAGATCACTCTGGTGATTGCCGGGTGTTCCAAGAGAAATAAGCAAGGAAATTAGATGGGAATTGTTTCCATTATTGGGCCAAAGGGGGTTATAGGGAAACCACCCTTTCTATCAATACAGCGGTGGCACTAACTCAGGCCTTGATCTAAGGTTGCCCATGATCACCGGTGCGCGCGATTAAGTTTGGTGACCCGGATCACGAAATAGGCCACTGGTGGCTGGGTATGAAAAAACTGGGCGAGCCTGTTCCGGGAAGTTATGGCATTCACGGAGTGAACGCTGGTAAGGTTAACGAGTTTTATAAAAAGAATTTTGATTGGAGAAACGGCAGTGCCGGGTGCCCCAACATTCAAGAGTGGTATCTACACTTCCTCGGTAAGGTTTTACCGTTGGGGGGCAAGGTCAATATAGTTGCTAAAGATAAATGGGATAGAAAACCGGACATCGTCCGGGCCGCCTCCGCTGCTTAACTTCTATTTCTTTAACTCCCCTCCAAATTTAGATCCTGCAAGGAGATTGAATTTAATGAAAAAGCCGTGGAGCGGCAGGTTCAAAGAATCCACCGATACGTTGATGGAACAGTTTTCAGCTTCCATATCGTTTGACCGGCGGCTTTATGCTTATGACATTGAAGGGAGCATCGCCCATTGTCAGATGCTGGCGAAGTGCAAGATCATTTCCCAGGCCGAATCGAAAAAAATAGTCGGCGGTCTCAAGCGGGTGTTAAAAGAATTTGAATCCGGAAAATTTCAATGCGATGACCGGCTCGAAGATATTCATATGAATATAGAAAGCCGTCTGACCGAACTGGTCGGCGCTGTCGGCGGAAAGCTTCACACCGCACGAAGCCGCAACGACCAGGTGTGCCTTGATATCCGCTTGTACCTCAGGGACGAAGTCGCGGAGATCGTACAGGGCATCACACTATTGGCAAAAACATTGTTGAAGCTGGCACGGAAGCACACGGATACGATCATTCCGGGTTACACCCACATGCAACAGGCGCAGCCGATTTTGTTGGCGCATCATTTACTGGCGCATATTGAAATGCTGGTGCGTGACCGCGAGCGGATGGAAGACGCGTGGAAGCGCATAAACATCATGCCGCTGGGCGCGGCCGCCCTGTCAGGAACCGGGTTTCCCATTGATCGAAAATATACGGCGAAGCTTCTCAACTTTCCAGAAGTGTCACATAACAGCATTGATTCAGTGAGCGATCGCGATTTCGCCATCGAGTTTTGTTCCGCGTCGGGGATCCTTATGATGCATCTCAGTCGATTTTGCGAAGAGGTGGTTTTGTGGTCTTCCTGTGAATTTGATTGGCTGGAGTTATCCGATGCGTACACGACAGGAAGCAGTATCATGCCGCAAAAGAAAAATCCGGATGCAGCCGAACTCATCCGGGGAAAGTCCGGGCGTGTCTACGGCAACCTGGTATCCATGTTGACGTTGATGAAATCGTTGCCCCTGGCTTACAACAAGGATTTGCAGGAAGATAAAGAACCCGTTTTTGATACAGTGGATACCGTTAAGGTGTCACTGGCAGTTTTTGAAGGCATGATGAAGACGGCGGAGTTCAAGAAAATTCCCATGGACCGCGTGGACATTTCCGGATTCCTCACGGCGACCGACATGGCAGACTATCTGGCTGCCAAGGGGGTTCCATTTCGCCTGGCACACGAAATCACAGGTCAAACCGTAGCCTATTGCATTGCCAGCGGAAAGACTCTGCAGGATGTCACTCTCAAGGAATTGAAAAAGATTTCCCCCAGGTTTAACGCGGATGTGTTTGATCACATCACACTGGAAAGTTCGGTGCAAAAGAAAGATGTTTACGGCGGTACCGCTAAAAAACAGGTTTTGGCGCAAATCGCAAGGCTCGATAAAAAACTAAAAACCAAATCCGTAATTAGCGGAAAAAAATAATCACCCGGACCAGCAAGGCGCGGAAAAAGTCGTTATGAGCTGAAGAAACTGTTGCCCTTCGTCAAAGACCCTAACTGGGGAGCTTGTCGAAGGGTGATAGTAAGGTAGATGCTTTACCGCTTAGCGCGGCACAGGCGACAGGCTCGGCACGATACCGAGAAGAATCTCATAAGAATTGACTTTAGCTAAAGTCTTAATTAATTTT
>CAJWQP010000085.1 GCA_913045445.1 uncultured Nitrospina sp.
TCACCAGTATTTTGATTCCTATACCTAATACGGATTTAATTTGCCATTACTAATTTTTTAGCAAACAAGCCAGAAGTAGTATTTGCAATTTTAGTTACATTTTGTTACAAGGTTATTTAATTAATGGATAGATAATCTTTTTTTTCGTTTTTTTTCGAGCAGTAAGCTAGGTTACATTTACAGTTGAACTAACGCGGTATTAATGTTTATCTGTTATTAGAGACATGTTTTTCTATAGACTTTTAAGGGATGAGATCAGACTATGCCAAAGAATAATCGCGTAACAGCATTAGATATATTGAAAGTTGTTCCCATCACACGAAAAACTCTGTGGCTCTGGCAAAAAAAATATAAATTTTTCCCGGATCCCGTCAAAGAAGCACATCCTGGCGGGAGAGGTATAGTTGGCTATTATCCTGCGTGGGTAGAGGAAAGATGTGAGAAGGTATACGCTCTTCAAAAGAAGGGCTACACCATCAGCATAATCAAAAATATTTTGCAAAAAGAGAAAGAGAAGAAAACCAGGCGCAAGATTCTTATTGTCGATGATGAAAAGAAATTTTGTATGCCACTTAAAAATTTTTTTCAAGAAAACGATTTTGTCGCTGAAGTAGCAATGGATGGCTTTGAAGCTGGCTTTAAAGCTCGCGAGTTTCTCCCCACAATTATTTTGCTGAACATAACGCTCCCCGGAATAAATAGTATTGAGGTATGTCGAAGCCTGAAAAATAATGAGGATACGACAGCAATCAGGGTGATTGCCATGTCAGGTGACCTGCGTTATACAGAGAGTGAGGTTGTCAACTCAGGAGCCGAAATGTTTTTACCGAAACCAATCGAATTTGAGTCTTTGTTAAAAATCTGTAATGCTATGGTCGCTGGTGACGAATCTGTTTGATTTTGTTTTAAAAGGGTAAGAAGTTAGTCTTTGTTTGTTTTGAATTTAGTTTGTTGGTAACTGGATTATACAGGAACTTCTCTCACTACTATTTTCCCGCTTTTCCCCGCCGGATGATTTCTTAGATTGAATCCTTAAATGATGTTGTGGTATAAGCTATCTCTACTTTAGAATAGCATTTACCAATTTATTTTTTGGCAAATTTTATGGAAGGCACTCAATTGGCTGAACCTGAAATATCGAAGCTTGAGCAAACAGCTAAAGAACTTCGTCGAAAAATTCTAAATTTAATATTCCAAGCCGGGTCAGGTCACCCTGGCGGAAGCTTGTCTGCGACTGATATTCTTACGGCTCTCTATTTTGGAGGTATCCTTCAATATGATTCCAAAAACCCCAGTGACCCAAAGCGAGATCGTTTCATCCTGAGTAAAGGTCATGCCAGTGCCTTAATGTACTGTGTATTAGCAGGGGCCGGTTACTTCCCGGATGAAAAACTAAAGGATTACAGAAAAATTGGCAGTGAGCTGTTCCTGTCAGGGCACCCGCACCCGAAAACTCCCGGTGTGGAAATTGCCAGTGGTAGTCTGGGGCAGGGTCTTAGTGTTGGACACGGTATGGCCCTGGCCGCGCGGGTGGATAATCTGGATTATAATGTCTACGTTGTTCTTGGTGATGGAGAAATTCAGGAAGGGCAAATCTGGGAAGCCGCCATGTCTGCCGTCAAATTTAACTCGAATAACCTGATTGCCATTCTGGATAATAACAAGGTGGCTCAGGACAACATCACTGAAGACCTGAAGGATTTGGAGCCTCTTGAGGAAAAATGGAGCGCCTTCGGTTGGGACACTCATCGAATTGATGGGCATAATATGAAAGAGGTGATGGATATTCTGCGACTTCCTCTACATGCCACCAAACCTCGAATGATTATTGCTGATACCATCAAGGGAAAGGGTGTCAGCTTTATGGAGGGGCAAACTGCTTGGCATGGGGTTGCCCCCGGTGAAGAGGATCTTCAAAAAGCGTTAAAAGAACTTGAATAGAGTTTGAAATAGTCAAAAGGAACCAGGTTAATTATGAAAGACGGAGCAACAAGAGACGGCTATGGTGCCGCGCTGGTTGAGCTTGGGCACAGTGATGCCAATGTGGTGGTGCTCGATTCCGGTGTCAGTGACAGCACACGGACCAAAAAATTTGGCCAGGAGTTTCCTGAGCGATTTTTTAATATGGGTATAAGTGAGGCGGATATGATGTGTACTGCCGCCGGCCTTGCGCGGACGGGCAAGGTCGCTTTCGCCACCAGTTTTGCCTGCTTTCTGCTGGGACGTACCATGGATCAGATTCTGGTCAGCATAGCCTATTCAAACTCCAATGTAAAAATAGCAGGGACCCACTCGGGATTGGCCGTTGGGGAGGATGGGCCGTCTGCGCAAATGATCGTTGACCTGGCTTATACCCGTGCCATGCCCAATATGACAGTGATTCAACCCGCAGATTGGGAGGAAGCCGTTCAAGCCACCAAAGCTTTGGTAAAACATGCTGGCCCCGCATATCTTCGCCTTGGAAGGCCCAAATTAAAGGGTCTCTACGATTCTTCTTATGAGTTTGAAATCGGCAAGGCAAATGTTATACGTAAAGGTAGCGACCTGGTGGTATTTGCGACCGGAGGATTGGTCCAGGAGAGTCTTCAGGCGGCAGAATCACTGCAAAGTGAATCCATCTCTGTGACCGTGGTGAATGTTTCTACCATTAAGCCACTAGACCAGGTACTTATTTTGGAGGAAACAAGAAAACACGGTGCTGTGGTTACAGCAGAGGACCATAATATAATTGGTGGATTAGGCGATGCTGTTCGCCATACATTGACCGACCATCAAATTGCTGTACCGATCCAATCTGTAGCTGTGAAGGACCATTTTGCAGAAACCGGCTCAGGTGCTCAACTTTATGAGAAATATGGGCTTTCCGCAAATCACGTAGCTCGAAATATTAAAGAAGTCCTCGCTAAAAAGAAGCCCTGATAATCTACCTTAATAGGGCCGCCTTATATCTCTTGTAAGGCTCAATCTTACTTCGCTTTATTAAAATATATGATAGTTGACATAATATATGTTATGGGAACCTGCGTGAAAATGATCATTCCGGTGACTTTCAGCCAGAGGTATTAAATATGTGCGGTATCGCCGGGATTTTTGATAACGGTTCCCCAAGCTCATCTGAGTTGACCATCTTTGCGTCTTACCGGTCAAATTATAATTTATGAAATACACATTTTATCAGGTTGATGTGTTTACCAGCAATCCACTGGGGGGCAACCCGCTGGCGGTATTTCCCGAAGCGGAAGGACTGGATGATGCAACCATGCAGAAGATAGCGAGGGAAATGAACCTGTCGGAGACCACATTTGTCCTTCCGCACGGTAACTTGCCTGTTGATTATACGGTTCGCATATTCACCCCGGAAAAGGAATTGCCCTTTGCCGGTCATCCCACACTGGGGACGGCTCATATATTGAGAGAAATTGGAAAAGTTTCTGGTGGTGACCATCCTGTTAAGCTGGCTATGGAGGCAGGCATCATAACGGTTAATTTGGGGGACAAGGAAAACCTTTTATACATGGCGCAACCTCTGCCCGAATTTCAACCTCCACTAGATTATGCTGAGGAAATAGCAGAATTGATAGGTCTGCCAGCTTCAGCGATTAATTCGAACTATTATCCAATACAAATCGTATCTACCGGACTACCCGTATTATTTGTTCCAATAATTTCGCTTGAAGCTTTGGGGCAAATTGACCTCGACACAACCAGGGCAAAACAGGTTTTGGGTTCATTGGGAACAGATATGATCTATACATTCACTTTGCAAACAGTTCACTCCAGCGCATCTGTTCATTCTCGTGCCTTTGCACCGGCATTGGGAATCATTGAAGACCCGGCAACAGGTAGCGCCGCCGGAGCTTTAGGAGCTTATCTTTGCAAGAATAACCTTGTTTCAGAGCAAGAGCGCAAAAATATAATTATTGAGCAAGGATACGAGATGGGACGTCCGGCATCTCTTTACGTTGATATTGAGGCTGAGGGGGATGATATAAAGTCTGTCCGGGTCGGCGGGCGTTCCGTAACGGTCATTAAGGGAGAGCTGGAAATGTAAAGCTGATTGTCAGGTGATTTAGGGGTTTTAAACCGGATATTATTTTGATATTGAAATAGAAAGTTACTACATTTTGCACCGCTGATCGCTAGAAATGCCTTCTCAAGAAGGCTCTCCAACTGAAAATGCGTATTCCATTCACATCCGTAGCAAATGATTTCCGGAGGAACTATAAGTCCCTCGCATTGAGCATGTTGCTGTTTTGTTCTGACCGCTTGTGCAGGGGACCAGGTTTTTAAGAAGCCTCTGGCAAACTCTGAGCTGGAAAGTAAGGTCAAGCGTACCCTGGAATTTCTTTACTACTAATTCAGTCTTCTCCCCGATTAAACTGTTATAATTGTCTTTCAGTCTATGAAACGGAAGGTGTCTTTTTCTATCCCCAAGGAGGTTGTGCGTGATATTTAATTTCAGAGCGATTAAAATTTTTACTTTTATTCGGTTCGCACCCTTATTTTTGGTAGCGGCATCCCCTGTCTGGGCCGACCCGGTCTTGTTTGACAACAACCCTGTGATCGGCATTATAGACGGTAAGCCTATCCTGATGGACGATATTGAAAACGCGCAAACTCATGAATTGCGGGTCCGGCTATATCAGCTTCAATCTCAGGTTTTAAAAGAAAAAATAATAAGGGAATTTACTGAAGCACATCCTGGAGCGGTACAGAGCAAAGCTCGTACTGTGACTCAGGCGGATATTATTGCTTTCTATGAAAAGACACCCAGAGCAAAGGAAATGGGTTCTTTGGAAGAAATGCAGGGTCAACTTCGTGCCTATCTTGAAAGAATCGCCCGCGCCGCTGAAACAGAAAATAAATATCAGACGGCCTTGGCAGATGGATGGGCCAGAGTCATGCTCACGCCTCCAAATGATTTTAAGGTAGTCGCCCCTGTGGGGAATGCAGCGCTTTGGTTTAAGGATGGCACTCCTGAATCGAGAAATGTTTTTGTCCTGGAGTTTTCCGATTTTCAGTGCCCGTTTTGCAAACGGGTCCAACCCACTCTCGATAAACTGCGTCGGCGCTATGGAGAAGACGTACAATTTGGTTACCGCCATTTCCCTCTTCCATTTCACAAGGAAGCGCAGTCACTTGCTGAGGCAACTGAGTGCGCACGCAGTCAGGGAAAGTTTTGGGAACTGCAATCCGTCTTCTATAAAAAATCTGCCCCAGATATTAAAACTAAAGTACTTGAGCATGCGAAAGAAGCGGGGATTGCAAATATTCAGGAGTTCAAGGCTTGTTGGGAAAGTCAAAAACACAGGGATAAAGTTCTCAAGGATATCAGTGAAGGCAGTCAACTGGGAATTCAGGCGACGCCGGGTTTCATTATCGGACGCTATGACGCAAAAAAATCCACCATTACAGGTGAGGTGGTCTCGGGTGCCCTGCCGGAAGAACAATTCAAGCGTTTGATTACGAAATACCTTACTCAGGCGCGATCAGCCTCAACGCAGTAAGCATCGGAATAAACATGCTTGAATCGCTCCTCAAGAGCCTCAATTCTCGTGGATCATTGATCCGATTGGCAGGATGGACCATGTTCGCCCTTCTAGTTGTGCAGGTGTCCGCATCCGTGGCGTTTCAATTGTTTGATTCCTCCCCCCCCGACATAAATCATAAGGCTCGGGCATGGGCGATTCCCGCTTCATCAAAGGTGAGACTAGGTGAATCGTTTTACATCTATGTAAGAATCGCATTGGGAAAAGGGTGGCATATATACTCCCTTGAGCGTCAGGGAGACGGCGAGGATCTGGCGACGGTCATCCGCATTGATGAGAAGTTTTTTCGCGGACAAGGAAAATGGAAAGAGCCTGATCCGGAAATCATTCTGGATCAGGCTCTCAATAAAATAGTAAAAACTCATCAGGGAACCGTAGAGTTTCAAAGAAACTATCTGGTCGGTTCCGACTTGAAACCGGGAACCTACCCTGTTGCAGGGTCTATCCTTTTCCGGGCATGTGACAACCGGGTATGCACCCTCCCTAATGAAGTTCCATTCAGCACTCAGGTGACGGTGGTAGACGAGATGAATTAAATGCCGATAAAATTCACACCGGCGCATTCTTTGATGGTTTTAAGCACGTCTTTGGTCTTGTCCTTAGCCTTGTCCTTTTTTGGTTTATCAGCGTCTTCCTCTTCCTTCTTTTGCTTTTTGGCCAGTTTCAAGTTTTCCTGTTTTTCAAGGAAGTCCTTAACTAAACCTCAGGCCCACTATCCATATATACGCCAGTTAAAGCCGCTATCCTTGCCTTGCAAGCCAGCGTGCCTATCTTCTTACATAGGCCTGATCCCATTTCATCTATTTTACCAGTGAACCAGGTGAATGCGGTATCGATTACATCATTTAATTACATCATTTAGTTATGTATTGTTATGAATTATGGCAATAAAAAAGGGCAGTAGACTGTTCAGCCCCCTACCCTTAATTAGCCAACTCTTGTGCGTTAAAAAGATTTTTTGGATTGCTCCTCACCAGCGGCATTTATATGGGAACAGTTGGTGCAAGCGTGGCCAGTCTCTCGGGAACACATGATACAAGTTGCCATGTCGCCATCATTTCTAAAAGCGCCACCACAATGGTTGCAACGTGCAACCTGCCTCTCGTTTCTGATTTTCCGGGGAATCGTGAGGCTATTGATCAGGGATTTACTACGAAATACGTTTACGAGCATATATTAAGACTCCTAAAATAATTTAATGAAATGCCAACTTTGTAGAAAAGCAAAGTTTGCACGATCATTTTCTGGTACATATGATGAGCAGAGAAGCCAAAAAGTTTTTTTTATTTACAGAGAAGTCCTGAGGGAATAGGCATGCAAGAGATACCAATATTAATTCTTTAAAATCAAATAATTAACAATGATTCTCTAGAAAGAATATCAGGTCTGGCTTCGGGCGGACCATTGGCGGGTATTATAAATCTATTCATATTTTTGCCATGACCCCCTTATTTACTGTATAAACACGATCTTTACCAAAAAGAATTTCTACCAGTGTCAGGGCGAATTCCATCGCTGTTCCCGGAGCGCGGCTGGTGATTATATTTCCATCAACGACCACCCTGTCCTCCAAATATAAACTCCCCGTTAACCCCTCCTTCACCGATGGATGACTGGTTCGATTGCGATTATTGAGCAGTCCGTTTTTTTCTAATATGACTGGCGCGGCGCATATGGCAGCAATCAGCCTTTTTCCCTGCTTCATCTCAACAAGAATCGAAGATATCCTAGGGTCGTTTTTCAAATTATCCGTTCCTGGCTGACCTCCCGGAAGAACAACCAAATCAAGTTCATCAGATAGCACATTGTTAAGAGGCTCATCTGGAAGCACCCTAACTCCTCTTGACCCTTCAATCGGACCTTCAATGGTACCAGCTAGAGTCACTCTAGCCCCTGAACGCCGAAGGATATCCACCACAGTGATCGTCTCAATTTCTTCAAATCCAGGCGCCAGAGGAACAAGCACGTTTTTCATATTTATATTCTCCATCAAAAAATGTCAGTTTATTAAAGTTAAGGGTCTATGCTTGTTACGAGAGAACACCAATGTTACAATTTTACAAAATTATTATTAAAAATGTATTTAATTCAGGATTGTTTACCCGGTGATGCATAGCATTGAAGATACTGCGGCATTTTCACGGCAGATTCAAAACATGTTCACGGCTATAGCGCCGAGATATGATTTTTTAAACCGCCTGCTCAGTGTCGGTCAGGATAGGCACTGGCGAAAAAAGGCCATTAACCGGCTGGCCCCTGTACCCAAAGAGCGCATACTCGACATTGCCACTGGAACCGGTGATATGGCTCTGGAGATAGCCTCCCGCAATCTTTCTGTCCAGATATCTGGAATTGATTTCAGTCGCAGGATGCTTGACCTTGGCCGCAACAAAATACGGGAAAAGGGATATGATCGTTTTGTTTCCTTCCAAATTGGGAGTGGTGAATGTTTGCCCTTCACCGCCAACAGTTTTCACGGAGCAGTTTGTGCTTTTGGAATTAGAAATTTTGCCGATGTGAAACTAGGGCTGAGGGAATTTTATCGTATATTGAAACCTGGCGGCAGAGCAGTGATTCTTGAGTTTTCCATGCCTGCTAACCCGATTCTTAATAAAATCTATAATTGGTATTTTGATTTAGTATTGCCTAAAGTGGGCAGTCTTATTTCCGGACATAATGATGCTTACAGTTATTTGCCGGATTCAGTAGCCGATTTTCCAGAACAAAATGAATTCGTCCGTTGGATGGAGGAAGCCGGATTTAAGAAAGTGTCATTTAACGAACTCACCTTTGGTATTGTATCTATTCATTGTGGATACAAATAAAATTTGAATGATAGATAACAAAAAAAGTAAAACAGGTTTTCCCTGGTCAGCGGTATTATTTTTCGGGCTAATAACAGGAGTTGCCCTGGTTCTTGATAAGACGCCGTTGTCGCCAGATCATGAGCCGGTCCTGCCCTCCAGCGAGAATACTTCCTATCAGCCCTTCTCAAGCCATCCGCAATACGATTTCGTATTGAATCTGCAAAAGGCTTTTATACGTAATGCCAAAACGGTCGGACCCTCGGTCGTCAATATCAGTAAAGTGCATGAAGCAATAGA
>CAJWQP010000086.1 GCA_913045445.1 uncultured Nitrospina sp.
TAAAGTCGTTTCCCTCATAGAAATAGATAAGGATTCGTTTGGGTTGATCCAGCGTGTAGGGCCATAGGGAGTTAATATAGAGATGAGAGATGATGGGGGCGGTGACCAATCCCTTAATACTTCCGGCTCCTCCCATTCCATAAGTGATGACGTCTGTCCCGGTTCTTCGGTAAATGATATGTCCTGAATGATAGTCTGGATTCGTTCCCCTGTAGCGATTGCTCCGTATCATTTTTTTAAGCCAGTCGCCCTGACCTTGTGCGTAGGAGTCTCCCACCAAGGCGATATAATTTTTGGGAATTACTGAGCTTTTTGAACTTTGTCCCAGAACGCGGATTTTATTTTCAAGGGCATTGTACATTGTTAGCGGAACATGATTGAGAATATGAGGTACTATCAGTTCCAGAGTCAGGTAAGTCAGACACAGTGACCCGAATGCGAGAGTGAGGTTAATAAATTTTTGTTTGAAGGACATGAGTGGTGTGACTGAGAGGAGATTCGCGAGTTTCTGTTGTTGATGAGAAATGAGTAACGATTTATATTGAGTTGAAAAAGCGGTTTATTTCCTTTGAAACCAAGAGTATCCTAACACGCAGAAATTTTTTTTGAAAGTTCAGCTTGGCTGGGCTAACATGCCGATTTTAATGTTTAAGTAAAGGTTTGCTGTCGATGACGCTTTATCAGGAAATTCAATGCTGTCGAATTTGCGGAAATCAGAATCTGGATTCGATTCTAGAGTTGGGGAATATGGCTCTCTCGGGGGTCTTCCCCAAAACTGTGGAGGAGGAAGTCCCTGCGGGTCCTTTAACTCTGGTGAAGTGCGTAGAATCATCGAACGGCGATTTCTGTGGTTTGGTGCAGTTGAGGGAAACCTATAATCCAGACATGATGTATGGTCAGAACTATGGCTATCGATCCGGACTTAATAAGTCGATGGTAAACCATCTTCATAATAAGGTTAAGAGAATACTGGGTCATATCACCCTGAATGAAGATGATATTGTTGTGGATATTGGAAGTAATGACAGCACTTTATTACAGGGCTACCCTGAGGACAAGGCAACGCTGGTAGGGTTTGACCCTACGGGTGAAAAATTTGGGGAATATTATCCTGATCACATCACCCTTTTTGTTGATTTCTTCAATGCGAAAACTTTTAAAGATAAGTTTGGCGATAAGAAGGCCAGGATAATTACCTCAATTGCCATGTTTTATGACCTCGATGAGCCGCTTGAGTTTGTCAGGGAAGTATTTGATATTTTGTCAGATGATGGAGTCTGGGTTTTTGAGCAAAGTTATATGCCTTTTATGCTGGAAGCAAATTCGTTTGACACGATTTGTCATGAGCATCAGGAATATTATCGTCTCAAAGAAATCCATTGGATGATGAAAAAGGTGGGGTTCAAAATTGTCGACATTGAATTCAATCAGGTGAATGGGGGAAGTTTTTCTATCACCGTGGCAAAGCCTGGTTCTCCGCTACAAGAAACGTCAGACCTTGCCAGGCTGTTGGCAGAGGAAGAGAACAAGGGTTTGAGCACGAACAAACCTTATGACGACTTTGGAGCTCGAATTAATGAGTTTAAATCCAGCCTGCGTCAACTTCTGGATAAAATTCATAGCGAAAATGGTTTGATTCTTGGGTATGGTGCCTCAACCAAAGGAAATATCCTTTTGCAGTTTGTCGGTATTACATCAAAGGATATACCTTATATGGGAGAGGTGAATGCTGATAAGTTTGGCAGTTATACTCCGGGAACCTTGATACCTATAATTTCAGAGGATGAGGCAAGGAAAATGAACCCGGATTATTTCTTCGTTTTTCCATGGCACTTTAAGGACTTTATTCTGGAAAAAGAAAAATCTAATATTGAAAAAAGTTATTCGCTGTTATTCCCGCTCCCGTCAATCGAAATAATTTAAACTCGTCGCTAACGGATTCAATCCGTGAAAATCTTTGTGTTCTGATGTAAGAGGGAAGGCTAAAAAGGAACTCTGATGATAAAAAACTTTTTTAAAAAAATATCCCGCCCACTGAATTATATTCGGCTGAAGACTCGACCTTGGCGAAGAAAGAGACATGAGTTGGAAAGAAGGTTGTTGGAGGTGGAAAAGATAATGGGCTCGATGGTAAAATTGTATTCGTGGGACCTGAGGAAAAAAATTCTGGATCAGCCAAGGTATATGGAAGAAAAAAGACTGTTGAGATTCGGGTTCAAGGTGTATTCACAAAATGAAGAAGATGGAATCATCAATGAAATTTTCCAACGTATTGGAACGACAAATAAAACGTTTGTTGAGATTGGTGTGGGTAATGGATTGGAAAATAATACCCTGCACCTTTTGCTGCAAGGCTGGAACGGTTTGTGGGTTGATGGCGCCTTGAAATTTGTTGATCAGATCAAACAAAAATTCGCATTCTCTTTGAACAATGGAACCTTGAAGGTCAGACATGCCTGGGTCCAGAGGGAGAATATCAATGAATTGATTGCAGAGGGACCTGAAGGCGGGCGGGCACTTGACTTGCTGAGCTTGGATATCGATGGTAACGATTATCACGTCCTGGAAGCCATTGAATCATTAAACGCGAGAGTGGTGGTGATTGAGTATAATCCAAAGTATCCACCTCCGGTCAAATGGGTCATGGCATATAATCCCGACCATTGCTATGATGGCTCTGATTACATGGGGGCTTCACTGGAATCTTTCGAAAATTTGCTAAGGGGAAGAGGATATAAATTGGTGGGATGTAATCTGTTAGGCGTAAATGCCTTTTTCGTTCGAGAGGATTTGATGGGAGATCACTTTCATGATGATTGTTCGGCAGAAAATCATTACGAGCCGGAAAGGTTTTTTTTAAACGATGGATTGGCGCCTCTGCACGCGGCTAATTTTGGTCCTTTTGAAATCAAATAGAGATAGGTGTTGTGGTTGAAAAATGTCATCAAGTATACCGTTCACCCTCATTATAGCGGACTGTACTCCAGAGGCTTCCATCGCGGATTGCCTCAAGAACCTATCCAGCTGGTCTCCTCGCAAGATCATTGTATCGAATAACCCCAATCCTGAAGAAAGGTTCCCTGATAATCTCGTTGCCGAATCGATTTTCTGTGACTCAAAAAGCATTCTGCGGTTATGGGAAAGAGGCATCAAAGAAAGTAAAACCCAATGGAACCTTCTCATAACCTCCAATGAAATTGTCACCGGGCAACTCAAAATTTCTATCGAAAAACAGGTTAAAAATAATCCCAATTCGCAAGAGCTATTCAAGTTAAAGAAAAAGATTATTTTTTTAAAAAAGGTTTTGAAGTACCCATTGGAGTGGCCCTGCGAGTTTCCTTCCAGTCTTGTTTTTATTCCGGACATAAAAAATTTCAGCTTAGAACCAGGGCGACATGACGCGAGCTCCTTTCTTGAGGGTGAACTGGTTCACTTCAGCAAACCATCGCTCAATGAAAGTGTGCAGGAGATAACGCGCCTTGCTGAAAACTATGCGGACAATAAGTTTCTGTCTGGCAGGGAATGTGGTCTGACGGCTCTGATATTCCAATCTTTTTGGCAACCGAGTTCAGAATTTATTAATAACCTGATCTTTAAAAAGGGATTTCGTGAAGGTTATGAGGGAGTGGTGTTTTCTATTTTAGGCGGCATGATCCCTTTGCTTGGCTTGCTAAGATATTATGAGAAGTATTTTCGTGAGGGGGGAAGGATAGCGCGAAATAAGGACGATATCAAAAATGTCCTCGTTATTAAACTGGGCGGGGCCGGTGATGTTATCCTGGCAACACCAGTCATAAGGAATTTAAAAAACCTTATTCCTGACGTTAAGCTTCATGTTCTGGTCTTGAAGGATGTTGCTTCTTTACTTGATAATAACCCTTATATAGACAGCACGACCCTGATCAATTTTGACGACAGCGCACAGGAAATAGTAAAGATTGCCGACTCGTTTAATCAATATAATATAGATTTGACCATCAACCTCCAGTCAACAAACTTTTCCACTAAAGTCCTGAAGAAGATTTCCTCGCGCTGGAAAATTAATCGCAGTTATTATTTCCGAGATAAATTTACTGACGTTCTGGTTGGTTTTGCGAATACCTACCGCTCGGTGATAGATAGAGATCTTGATATTCTAAGGTCTATAGGACTGGAGCCTGTCGATAAATTTACAGAAGTATTTCCGGCTGAAGATGAAGTGGCCTGGGCAAAGCAGTTCTTTTCCGAAAATGGTTTGTCGCGCGATAAAAAAACGGTGATTGTTCATCCGTGCAGTTCGTTGGCAATACGTTCATGGGGAATCGAAAAGTTTGCTCTTGTTTGTAAAAATCTTATTTCCGAGGATCATTGTCAGATAATTATCAATTGTTCGCCAAAAGAATTGGATAGTGTTGCCCCGATAAATAATTTAGCCCCTGAGGTGTGCGTGTTCTCCGGGTCGTTGAGGGAACTTCTCGCGTTAATAAATGAGGCAGATTTGTTTGTTGGAAACGATTCCGGTCCATCGCAATTTTCGGCGGCGCTCAATATCCCCACCATTACGATGAACGGGCCCAGTACATCCAGTATCTATAGGGACCCTGACCTGTTTCAAGGTCAACATTACACATTCAATAAAGAGGTCCATTGCCGCGATCTTTTCCATTCGCAGTGCATGTTGAAAACGGACCCGGTCACGAATCACCCCGTTTGCGATGAAATGATTTGCCTTGATTTCACGGTTGAAGAAGTGACCTTGAAAGCTCAGGAATTATTGAAGTCATCAGGTAAGCGTAATCCTGAATAAGGGCTGTCAGGCCAGAAGCTGATTCACTTTCTCCCACACCATTTCAACAGTGATTGAGTCAAAGAAATTGGATTGATCCGTTGGCGCGTGATCCAGTGTGTCCATTGCAGTCGATTGCAAGGCCTGGCATAGCTGTGGATCTATCTGGCAGGGACCAGAGTCACTCGGGCGGGTTGGGCCAAACAGGGCGATGGTTGGAACTTTGGTGGCGAAGGCGATATGCATCGGGCCGGTATCTGTTGTAATCATAAGCCGGGCCTGATCTATGAGTGCACAATTGGCGCGAAGTGAGCGGTGGTGGGCGTGAGTAACGCGTTCCTTGTTGATTTGATTTTCTATTTCTTCAATCGTTTGAGCATCTTCTGGTCCGCCGCCAAGGATTATTCCCAGTGAAGTGTTTTCAAGGATGAGTTTTGCCAGGGAAGTCATTCTATCGCTGGGCCACCGTTTGTGGGGAAGCGATGCTCCAACATTGAGATAAACAAATTCTTTGCTTTTCATTTGATTTTGCTCAAGAAAAGAAATTACCTCAGCATTGTCCTTGTCATTTAAAAAAATATCCATTTGCACGCCATCTGATTCAACGCCTGTTTTCTCAAGGAGTGCCATACGTCGAAGAATGGGATGGGTTGTTTGCGAAAATTTTAAAATTTGCTCGTCCAGTAAACCGGGAAGATTTTGATGTGCCAATATTCTTGCATACCGCAGACGCGGCAGGAGTCTTCTGATATCCTTGTTAGCGTGGAAGATCAGAACCTGATCGTAACGCATTCCCATTAATCTGGGCAGTAGCGCCAGTTGATGGTACCACTGCGGTGAATAAGAAATCACTGTCCTGATATGAGGGTTGTCAAAGTAGATACCTTCCCACTCAGGCCGGATGAGTAAATCGATTCCCGCATTGGGGAAAGATTTTTTAAGCGCACGAACTCCCGGTGTACCCCAAAGGCAATCTCCCATTCCAGTTGTGCTGATGATTAAAATATTTTTCACAGATTGGCAGTTAAAGGGGGTCAAGGCGTATAGTAACCGTTTTGTTTGCAGAGGTGGCAGATTGTTTCTAGGTCATTAGGTTGATCCAGAAGTTCCTTTCGCGCGGCGACATACTTTGCTCCGTTCCAGATATCCGAAAAATCTTTTTCAAATACATTGCCCATGGAATATTTATTTTCTGTCACGACACATCCACAGGGAAAGACATCGCCGTTCCAGTTGACGAAAGTTTCCATCCAGGGACGTTTGCAAAACTTTATCGGATTTTTACGTTTCTTCTCTTTAACGTCGTATGGATTATAATCCTGATTTTCCGGGATCCACTGCGCGTCTTCTTTTATGTTGTCTTCGACTTTCTGGAGAATGTCATTTTTTAGATTGGTTCGCATAACGCTGAAGGTGATATCAACGCCGAGTTCTTTGGCTCGTTCCCGGGCCATGTCCAGTTGGTGCTCGTTTTGTTTCATGACCAGAAAATTCCAAACCACCCCCAATTTGGAGTTATGTTTTTTATTTGCATCTACCAGACGCTTCATATTATTGAAAACTTTTTCTATGTCGCCACCCACCCGGTATTGCTGGTAAACATCCTGACTGGCGCCATCAACGGAAACGATCAATTTGTCCAGTCCGGATTTAGCCAGCCCTTCAACCTGTTCATCGGTCAGGTTGTTCAGGTGGGCGCTGGAGATAGTACGCAGGCCCTTGTCAACAGCACTGTAGCGAATCATCTCAACAAAGGATTTGTTGAGCAAAGGTTCGCCCCAACTGTACAAATCGACAGACTGCAACCATTTCCCCATGCTATCAATGACAGGTTTGAACTGATGCAGTTTCATAAGACCTCGATCCACGGTTTTATCACCCAGTCCAGTAGGACATAGCGGGCATTTGAGGTCGCAATGGTTGGTTGGATCAAGCGCCAGTTTTTTCGGCATGGACCATAGTCGGGATATCCCGAGTCGGTAGCTGAGTTTAATGAGAATGCGGTTAATTCGGTGACGCAAATTGAACATTCTTAAAATACTTTCTTGAAAATTTCGTAAACTTCTTCCACTGATATGGACTTGGGGGAACTGAACGGCTCGTGGGCGACAGCCGTAGCCATGGGCGACAGTGGCCCACAACATTCCACAGGATAACCAATGTGAATAGAAATCAGTTTGATGTCAAAGCAGGAAGCGATATGGGTTAAGCCATTATCCATCCCCAGAAACATCCACGCTTTGCTGATCATAGCGGATGAAGGCCCCAGGGGAAATCCTTTTAGCTGAATTGTACCACTATAATCGTTAAGGCTGTCTTCTGAAACAAAGGTTATGATTTTGCAGTCGTGATTCTGGTTTATTTTTTGAATGAGGGAGTGTATCCGTTCAATCGGCCACTCCTTCATTTCTTTTTTTGATCGGGTTTCCGGGGCAAGAATCAAAAGTTTGTCGGTGCTCAAAATTCCTAATTGCTCCAGTTTGTTTTGAGCTTCTTTCAGATCATTGTCGTTCAGATAAAGTACGGGCCTACGTTGTTCCAGTTGGACGCCACATTTTTCCGCGTATATATCGACGAGATGTTTTTTCTCCTGCCACCATTCCCGGTTGGGATTGTCGAGCAGAAGTACCAAATCGTGATTTTGTGATTTTTGTCGATAGGTGTACCAGCGGTGACTTTTTTTCCAGACGTTGTAGGAAAAAGGAGTGTCAAATTTATCGATATGAGGGTCGCTCTTGATGGTGTTAAAGAATATGCCATCGCCAACGCCAAAGGTGATTGTGGCTTCAGGGTATTTCTTTTTCAAGGCGGCTACCGATGGGGCGGCGGCAACCAAGTCGCCCACTCCACCAATCAGTCCAATGAAAATGGATTTTGGATTCTGGCATGGGTAGGGGATGCCTAACCATTTTTTAAGGACTAAAGGGATCATTGCCTGAAATCAGCCCTCTTCATGTGAAAGCATTTTTAGTGCCTGGGTGTAGACTTCATCCGGAGAAAAATCCAGACAAATGCGATCATCGCAATGAGTCAACTCACACTCTCTGCAATCAACGTCGTTGTAAAATACAAAATGCTGGTCTTTCACCGGATGGTAGGGACGGAATATTTCGCGGACAGCCTGGCTGAACAAAACGATAGCGGGAATTCCAAACGCCGTGGCCACATGACTCGGAGAGGAATCGTTATCGATGACAAGGTCACTTTCGTGGATAACCGCTATCATCTGCCGGACTGTCATCTGATGAAAGATCGCCAGACCGGGAATGTCATCCAGCAAATTTTTAATTTTTGCGTATTCAGGATCTGTGCAAATTATGATGGGCTGGATGTTTTCCTGTTGATTCAATTTCAGCGTCAGTTCGCTGAATTTTTCAAGGGGCCATTCGCGAATCGGCACTGCGGCGGTAGGATGAATCAATACCGTTTTTTTAGCCGGGTCTAATCCTTTGGCTTTGAACTCCTCTTTAGCCCACCGGAGTTCTTCGTCGCTCAGGAAAAGTTCTGTTTTTATGTTGCTGGGTTCCAGGCCAAGGCTCCGCATACAATCAATATCACGTTCAATGGAAGAACGATAGAAATCGGATTCCTGAGTGATCAGATTGTAGGATTTATTTCGACCTCGATAATAATTGTTGATTCTATATTTGCTCGTGATTCTGGACAAGAGGTTTGAAGACAGGCCACCGCTATGAGTGTTCATCACCAGATCAAAGTTCATTGAACTGAACTCTTTGCATA
>CAJWQP010000087.1 GCA_913045445.1 uncultured Nitrospina sp.
GGAGAGAACAACGAGGAGGATCAATCAGTTGAGGTTTACAGACACCGCTTTTGACACGCCACGTTCTTCCATGGTGATGCCATAAAGCACATCGGCAAAGGACATGGTCTTCTGGTTGTGAGTGATGAGAATGAACTGGGTGTTTCCGGACATTTGTTTGAGCATCTCCTGGAAACGGATTACATTGGCCTCATCAAGCGGAGCGTCTACTTCGTCCAAAAGACAAAACGGGCTGGGCCGCACTTTGAAAACGGCAAACATGAGAGCGATGGCGGTCATCGATTTTTCTCCGCCGGATAAGAGAGTCAGGTTCTGCATGTGTTTGCCGAGAGGGTTGGCGCTGATTTCAACTCCCGACTCGAGTGGATTGGATTCATCGGTCAAGGAAAGCTCTGCCTTCCCACCACGAAACAGGTGAGCGAAAATTTCTTTGAAGTTCTCGTTAACTTTCTCGAAGGTATCAACGAATCTTTGCCTGGTCGTACGGCTGATTCTTTCTATGGTCTGATGAAGAAGGTGAATGGAATCTGACAAATCTTCCTGCTGTGTTTTCAAAAATTGGTAACGTTCGTTGGTTTTTTGAAAATCTGATAACGCGGCCAGATTCACTTCTCCCATGCGCCCTATTTTCTGTTTCAATTCACGAACCGCCTGATCCACTTCCTGAACATCAAATTCCTCCGGTTCACGATTCATTAATTCAGGAAGCGTCACATTGAAGTCTTCGAAGGTACGTTCTTCAATGTGAGCGAGCTGAATTTTAATTTCTGATCGCTTTAGTTCTACTTTTGAAATCGCTTCGGTGAGTTCCTGAATTTTTCTTGAGAGCTCTTTGGATTCCTGCTCCATTTGTTTAACCGATCCCTCTTTTTCTCTCAGGGCTTCCTCTTCATGGATGGCCTCTTCCTCCAGTCCGTCTTTTTCTCGCGCGTCCTCAAGAATTTCTTTTTCGATAGACTCAATGGCTAACTGGGTTTCATCTATTCTCTTCTGGCTGTCTGCCGCATCATTCTCCCGTTTTTGGATCTGGTGGCGATGGTTTTCCTGTTGGAGATCAAGCCGATTGATTTCGGTCAGGGTGTTTTCCCGTTTCCCTTTCAATGAAGCTATGCGGACTTTAATACCGCCTATTTCGTTGGATTTCTCTTCCAGTATCGTTCTGAAGGCGTCCAGTTCGTGACGGAGGCCACTCAGTGCTTCTTCTTGTCTTGTTTTTTCTGTATTTGAGTTTTCCATTTCCGCAACCAATGTTTCTTTGCGGGATTTCAACTCGGCGAGCTCCTGCCGTCCAACATTTTCCTCCTGTTCCAGTGATGAGAGTTTAAGCCCAAGCCGCTCTAATTCTTTCTGGTTCTGCTCCTGCTCGTTGCGACTATTGTTTAAAACTATGTCTACTTCGTGAACTGCTCGACCCGCTTTTTCAAGTTGCCGCTCCATATCGACCAGAAAGTTCTTACTTTCTTCTACAGTACTAAGGGCTGACCTTACATTTTCATTGAGCTGACCCGTTTTGGCCTCAAGTTCCGCCATCTCACGATTCTGCGAAAGCAGGCTGGAAGAGTCCTTCTGGCCTGATCCGCCGAATACCATTCCCTGAGAATCGATCATTTCTCCATTGCGAGTAACAACACTTCCATTAAACTCCGAATTCTGAAAAACCTGGACAGCGGTCGCCAGATCGGCAACGAGCACCACATGACTGAGTAACATCTCGATGACCTGCCGATATTCCTCTTCGCACTCTACAAAATTGAGGGCTTTCCCGAGTATGCCGGGGTTTCCATTAAGGTATACCGGTGGAGTATCGGGCGCTTTCATGTTCAAGGGAATAAATGAACCTCGGCCCGAGGAATGCTCTTTTAAATAGTTGATGGCTTCGACAGAATCGTCATAGGAATTGACGATCACGCTTTGAAGTTTTTCCCCCAGTGCGGTTGCGATGGCCATTTCATATTCCGCAGGCGTTTTAAGAACATCGGCCAGTACTTCGCGAAGCCCTGTCAGGCGTCCGCCGTTTTCGTTGTAATTCATGAGAGACTGGACACCATCCTCAAATCCCTCAAACTTACTCCGCAACTCTTTGAGTGAAGTTAGAAGAGAAGACTGGGACAGGTATTCTTCCTTAAGTGTGTCCAGACGGTCTGTTTCGGATGACAATTGTTGACGCCGTTGCTCCGTTTTTTGGTGCAGAGCTTCGCGATTGCTTTTCAGTTGCGCCAGTTGTTCAGATTTCTCCTGAAATACGGCATTCGACTGATCCAAAGAAGCTGAAACTTCTTCCTTAAGGGCGTTTATTTCTTCAAATTCTGTTTTCAGAGTTTGCTCTCGATGCTCCAGCGATTCCCCACGAGTTTCCAATGCGGTCAGATCGCTTTTGTTTTGAGAAATATTATGGAACAGCTCCAGTACCTGTATGTCCCCTTCCTTGACCTGAGTTTCAATATCGTTCAAACAACTTCTCTTTTCATCAAGTATCTTTTTTTCTTCCGCCAGTTTACTTTCTTCGGTGTTGATTTCGTCGGAAAGAGTTCCTAACTGAGTGCGCTGGTCTTCGGCCTGATCAGCCTGATCGGTTATCTCCCCTTGCAGGCGGGCGATATCATCTGTGGCGGAGCGGATGTCTGTTTCTGACTGATCGATCTGTGATTTTTTCAGTTCGATAGTGTGCTCGTTTTTGCTCATCTTGTTGGCCAGTTGGTAAACGCGCTCCCTTTTTTCTGTGAGGAAACGGAAGGCTTCTTCAATTTCAAGGTTTAATTGAGTGATTTGATTGTCGAGGAAAGAAGCTCGTGTGTTTTTTTCGGCTTTGCTCTCGGCCTGCTTGGTAAACTCTTCTTCAACTGCTTCCAGGTCGATTTTATATTGTCGGATTTTCTTGGCGAATAGTTTCAAGGAAAGCTCTTTAACCTCTCCCTGATATTGTTTGTAGCGTTCGGCCTTGGCCGCCTGACGTTTCAAGGACTCGGCCTGGCGACCCAGTTCCTGCACTATGTCGGTAATACGTTCCAGATTCTGTGTAGAGACGTCCAGTTTGCGCAGGGCCTCATTTTTCCGGTGCTTGAATTTCAAAATGCCCGCCGCTTCTTCTATCAGGATACGACGGTTTTCCGGTTTTGAAACTATGATGTCCTGAATATGCCCCTGCTCAATTACGGAGAGCACTTTGGGGCTGATACCAACATCCAATAAAAAGTCTGTAATATCTTTCAATCGACATGGCACTTGATTGATGTAAAATTCGCTTTCGCCGGAACGGTGATAACAACGGGTGACTTTAACTTCATCGGAAACGTTGGGTACGTTGGCAATGCGGATTCCTGCCGGAACCTGACCCAGGGTCAATGATATTTCGGCCCGGTTAACTGCCTTCCGGGTGGAACTGCCATTAAAAATCAGGTCTGTCGATTTTGTGCCACGAAGGGATTTTGAACTCTGCTCTCCGATGACCCATCGGATGGCATCTGAAACGTTGCTTTTTCCGCATCCATTTGGCCCCACAATGGCTGTGAACCCAGAGGTGAAATCAATGTGAGTTTCATCGACAAACGATTTGAACCCGTCTAGTTCCAAGCTTTTCAAACGCATATTTACACCAATATTCTCAATAGTTTCAAGTATCTTCTTATCCACCAGTTGCCAGAAGATTAGCCCATTCAAAAGGGTTTGTAAAGGGAAAACTATACCACTTCTAGCGGTATAACTTCAGGAACCCACAATATCTAGTGGTAATTCCGATAAGTTTAACTGGCTTGTTGGCATCAAATATCGCATTTTGGCCAATGATTCCTGGCGAGTGAGATACAGTAGATTGAAATATTGAACTCATTCTACCGATAGGTATTCAGGGAGACGTACGAGATGAAGCTCTATTCTTACAACAAATGCGGGACTTGCCGCAAAGCCAAAAAGTTTCTTGATGCAAAAAATGTGTCTTATGATGAAATAAACATCACCGAAACACCGCCAACAAAGTCGGTTCTTAAAAAAGCCATTAAGGCTAAAGGGATGAAAAAACTGTTCAACACCAGTGGCGAACAGTATAAAAAGCTGAAAATTAAAGACCAGATAGGGACTATGACCGAAGCTCAGGCTATCGATCTACTTGCTGGCAATGGCAGGCTGGTCAAACGGCCCATCGCAGTTGCAGGCGATAGGATTACTGTCGGCTTTGATGAAAGTGAGTATAAAGAGGTTTGGTCTTAAAATTATTTATTTAAAAGAACCGTCTGGTTAATTATTCGTTATGGATTTATTTTTGTTCAAAACTAAATTGGAGAACCATCACCCCATCGTTCGAGATTCGGTGGATGAAAACCGTAACCGGTTCGATAAAGGTGATTTATCGCTCTACCCCGCAAACGCTTCAACAATCCAGACATGCACTGACAAGATAGTGCTGTAAAGTTATTGACGGCACATTAAAATCATTTTCCCGCCGCTGGACAAATCTTCGTAAACACTCTACTATTTGACTGACTGTAGAAGTGGCGCAAGTGTCGCCATGGTTCCTCTGCTTAATACGTTTTCATGAAACTGGAACCCAAGTGAATCAATTGATATCGGCAAAGGATAGGTTAATTTTTGCGCTCGACGTTCCAGATCGCAATGAGGCCGAAAGATATGTTCGTCTGCTCGGCGATGTGGTGGGTTGTTTTAAAATAGGGTTGGAATTATTTATCAAAGAAGGCCCCGATATCCTCAAGATGGTGAAGGGAAATAGCTCGGCATCTATTTTTCTTGATCTTAAACTGCACGATATCCCCGCGACGGTTCATTCCGCATTACGTTCAGCCGCGACACATGGTGTTCGATTCATCACCATTCATGGGTCGGATGGTGAATCGATTTTACAAACCGCCTCTGAAGTTAAGGGTTCAGGTTTGGAAGTGTTGGCGGTTACGGTTCTCACAAGTGTCTCAGAGTCACAGCTTAGTGGGCTGGGGTATAAGGAAAACCTCAGCTTGAACCAACTGGTGCTTGAACGGGCATTGTGTGCAGAGAAATCCGGATGCGCTGGAGTTATTTGTTCAGGCGCAGAAGTTGCGGCCATCAAGAATACCTGCGGCGCCGGTTTCAAAGCGGTGGTTCCGGGAATCCGCCCTGCATGGGGCGAAGTGAAGGCTGATGACCAGAGCCGTATTGTTACTCCAAAAGACGCGATCACCAACGGTGCCGATCTCATTGTTGTCGGTCGGCCCATCCGTGATGCCAGCGAACCTGCTGTAGCCGCAGGGAAAATCGTTGATGAAATCCAATCCGCCATTGTCTCTTAGAGTGGAACTTTCCGTATGCTGGTACATCTGATTCATTTTATTTATATTCTCGGCCTGGTATGTTGGGTCGGTGGTATTGTGTTTTTTTCTTTTTTCGCGGCTCCTGTCATTTTCAGTTCACTGGACCGGGAAAAAGCCGGAGAAGTGGTCGGTGTTATTTTCCCAAGATATTATTTTCTGGGATATGTGTGCGCCACTTTGACTTTACCAGCCCTGTTAATCAATACTGAAAATTTCTTGGGGGCCAAACAAATTTTCTTGTTAATTATGATTGCCGGATGGCTTTCTGCCGGATTATATGTCAGCCCCAAAGCAAGAGATCTGAAAACCAGAGTGAAGTCTGCCAGCTCTACGGAAGAACAGGAACCTCTGGAAGCACAATTCAAATCACTGCATTCTCTTGCAGTCAAATTAAACGGGACCGTGCTACTGGCTGGGATGGCGCTCTTGTGGTTAAGTGCCGCCGGATTACAATTATGACCCTATTGGAGTTTTCTAAATCCTCATGAATATTTTAGGTATCTCAGCGTTTTATCATGACTCTGCCGCCTGTCTTCTACGGGATGGAGAAATCGTTGCCGCCGCTCAGGAAGAGAGATTCACGCGAAAAAAACACGATGATTCTTTCCCTAAAGAAGCTGTTGAATTCTGTCTTCAGGAAGCGGGTATCAGTGTCGCCGACCTTGATTACGTTGGATTTTATGACAAGCCTTTTGTGAAGTTTGAACGCATTCTTGAAACCTACCTGAGTATCGCTCCTAAGGGATTGCGTCAGTTTTTGTCGGCGATGCCGGTTTGGCTGAAGGAAAAAATATGGACCCGTAGCAACATCCGCGTGAACCTGCAATACTCTGGACCTGTTCTATTTTCTGAGCACCATGAATCCCATGCCGCGAGCGCGTTTTATCCTTCGCCTTTTGAAGAAGCCGCCATACTCACCATGGACGGGGTCGGCGAATGGGCCACCAGCAGTATCGCTGTGGGACGCAGCAATAAAATTGAATTGATCAAGGAGTTGCGCTTTCCTCACTCGCTCGGCTTACTCTATTCTGCTTTCACTTATTATTTGGGATTCAAAGTCAATAGTGGCGAATACAAGGTAATGGGGCTGGCTCCCTACGGAAAACCCGAATATACGAAAACGATACTGGAACATGTGATTGATCTCAAGGAAGACGGGTCGTTCAGGATGAATCAGGATTATTTCGACTATCTGGGCGGCCTCACCATGACCAATAAAAAGTTTGGCGATTTGTTTGGTGGCCCGGCGAGGACTGCTGAATCCAACCTGACACAAAAAGAAATGGATCTGGCCGCATCGCTCCAGGAAGTTACCGAAGAAATCATGTTGCGAATGTCCCGGCATGTTCGCAAACTGACGGGAATGAAAAACCTTTGTCTTGCTGGCGGTGTGGCACTTAATTGTGTCGGCAACGGGAAAGTTCTGAGAGAAAAAATTTTCGACAAACTGTGGATTCAACCTGCGGCTGGCGATGCTGGCGGCGCGCTCGGCGTAGCAATGTGCATATGGCATCAGATGCTGGACAACAAGAGGCAGGTGAAAGAAGGAGACTCAATGAAAGGGTCTTATCTGGGCCCTCGTTACAAAGCAGAAAGCTTGCGCAAGTTTTTAGACAGCCGTGAAATTCCATATAAGCAACTGGATGACACTGAATTAACTCATACAGTGGCAAACCATTTAAAAACCGGAAAGGTTGTGGGCTGGTTCCAAGGGCGTATGGAGTTTGGCCCGCGTGCGTTGGGGGGCAGAAGCATCATAGGTGACCCGCGCAGTCCAAAAATGCAATCGGTTATGAATTTGAAAATTAAATATCGCGAGTCGTTCCGCCCCTTTGCCCCATCCGTCCTGCAAGAAAAGGTTTCCGAATGGTTTGATATGAACGCGGAAAGCCCTTACATGCTTTTAGTGGCTCCGGTGAAAGAGGATAAGCGCATTGATATCCCCGATGAGAAAAAAGACCTTTTTGGAATAGATTTGTTGAATGTTCCCCGCTCTCAGATTCCAGCGATCACGCATGTTGATTATTCCGCACGAATACAAACGGTGCGTAAAGAAACAAATCCACGATATTATGATTTGATCCAAGAGTTTGAAAAGATCACCGGATGCCCGGTTATCATAAACACTTCTTTTAACGTGCGGGGCGAACCCATTGTCTGCCGACCTGAAGAAGCCTATCTCTGTTTCATGAGAACTGAAATGGACACGCTGGTTTTAGAGAACTTCGTTCTCGACAAGGTCGACCAGACACCGCTTGACGAAGACACTGACTGGCGCAATGAGTTTGAGTTGGACTGAAGTATACCTCTGATTTTTTCTTTCACGGTTTCTCATGGCAGATTCCACTCCATCTTCCAATGTTTCTTATAAACGTCCTTTCTACGCTCAAACCCGGTTTTTATTTATCGCGCTGTTGCTAGCTGCTGTTTACAGCTATGGCTGGCGTGTGACAGAAATTGAGCCGGGCGAACTGGTTCGAGATGCTCACCTCGTTAAACCTCTGGTCCGGGATCTTTTACATCCCGATCTTTTTACTTTTGAAACGGCAACAGAATCGGCGAACGCCTTCTTTGTTTTATCCAACCAGCAACCACAGAATCTTCCATTAAAGAAAGCTCCATCAGGACCGATCCTGGTTCTTTCAAAACACACGGGTAAGACTGGAGATAGCATTGAGGTGTCGGGCAAGGCGTTCCGTCCTCATGAAAAGGGAACGCTTGCCTGGTTCAACTCGATAGAACAGGAGTACCCTTTGGGTTCATTTGCCACGGATGCTGACGGAGGATTTCATAGCGAAATTATTGTTCCGCCCATTGCGAGGGGAGACACGCAAACGATCCGAGCTGTTTTGGCATGGCAGACAGGCGAATGGCGAATCAGCGATACCTTGAAGCTGACCATAGAAAAGATGGTGGAGACTGTTTTTCTTGCTTTAATGGCGACAACATTTTCCATTCTCGTGGCCGCCCCACTTAGCTTTCTTGGCACACGTAATTTAATGGCGGGCAACCTGATAAACAAAGTGATCTATTACGTAGTCCGCACCCTGTTTA
>CAJWQP010000088.1 GCA_913045445.1 uncultured Nitrospina sp.
TGATGCTCATCAATTATAAACTTTTGTTCCCTGTATCAGCAAAACATATTTTTTCTACCGCCTTGACAAAGTCTCTTTTCAATTCCATTTATTAACTAGAAAGCAGTTGACCGGTCTCCTGCAGAGATAACTAACTATGAAAACTATTTGCTCCAGGTCTGACCTGGAAAGGAGATGAATGCTATGAAATTCCGAAACCTTGTTCCAACACGCAATAACTCTTACAACTCACCCGCTCGCTATGACCAGATCGGTTCCTTTTTTAACGATGGCGATATGGATCGATTATTTAACCATTTGAGCAGAGACTTTTTTAACAGCCCTTCTTTCGATTTCCGACCCGTTCTCGCGAACAGTTGTGTTCCCAGAGTGGATGTCACGGAATTTGAAAATGAGTTTCTAATCTCCGCTGAACTGCCTGGAATGGATGAGAAAGATATCGATGTTACCGTGGACGATGGCGTTGTCACACTCAAGGGTGAGAAGAAGATGGAGAAGGAGGACCAACAGAAGGAATACTACCGGATAGAACGGTCTTATGGTTCTTTCCAGAGAAGTTTCCAGGTCCCGGAAATAGTCGACCCTGACAAGATAGACGCTTCTTTCACTAATGGTGTGTTGACGGTTAAAATGCCGAAAGCTCCAGAAGAGAAAAAAGAAGTTAAGAAGATTTCTATTAATTAGTACTGAATGTCATGCTGAGCCTATCGAAGCACACACCTCATTTAAAAGGTTGTTACCCTTCGACTGGGCTCAGGGCGACCTTTCATCAAGCATTCCGCAGGGTATCGATCGCTTCGGCGTAATCGTTGCTATTGAAAATAGCGGAGCCGGCTACGAGGATACTGGCTCCCGATTCTTTAATATCCCCCGCGTTATCTGGTTTCACTCCACCATCCACCTGCAATTCAATCTCATCTTCGTAATTACTCATGATATCGCTCAGGTTGGATATTTTATCCAACATGGAGGGTATGAAAGACTGCCCACCGAATCCAGGATTCACCGTCATAAGAAGCACCATGTCGAGTTCGTGCAAAACTTCTTCCAGACTCGATAGAGGAGTGGCAGGGTTGAGCACCACACCGGCTTTAACCTTATGCTCGTGAATAAGTTGTAGGGTTCGGTTGAGATGTGGACAGGCTTCGGCATGCACCGTCAGAATATCTGCTCCCGCCTCGGAAAAAGATTTTATATAGCAGTCTGCGTTCTCAATCATCAAATGCACATCAAGCGGAAGGTCTGTGATTTTGCGGATGGATTCGACAACGGGTGGACCAATGGTGATATTGGGCACAAAATGCCCATCCATCACATCCACATGAATCCAATCCGCTCCAGCGTCTTCAACAGCCTTAATTTCATCACCCAGCCTGCTGAAATCCGCTGACAATATGGAAGGGGCGATTTTGGTCATAATTTATTTCCTGAAATAATGAGTACGGGAATTTTTAACGGATGACTACCTGGACTGCACCTCCAATGGAACCAGAGTGCCTTGTAATTTGTGGAGCATAACACAAGGAAATGGAAAAGTTCCATGCAATTTATCAGGTCTGGAACTCACTGAAAGACTGGCGTTTATAGTCACCATACTTTATAATACGAAAATTCGTTCTCTAACCTATTCAACGGGTGATGTAAATGTCCGCAGTGACCGAACAAGTTCGGGAGAAATTTCGCAACGTGTTGATGTTTGATCAAAACATGTTGATCCTCGCCGCTTTGCTCGGATTCCTCGCTGGATTCGCCTCGACTTTTTTCCGCTGGATGATCGAATTCTTTGGATCTGTTTTTTCTGTCAAAGGATTTTCCATGACAGGAATACCTCCGCAAATGTATCCGTTCCTGCTCCCGCTCATGCCTATGGTGGGCGGATGTTTCATAGGACTCATTTGCAAATTTTTCCCGAACGCAGTGAAAGAGAACGGTGTACACAAGGTCATGTACGCGGTCGCTTTGAATGACGGTAAAGTGCGCAAACGCACCATCACCTCTTGTGCTGTCACCTCATCAATAACGATTGGCTCTGGCGGTTCGGCGGGGAGAGAAGGTCCCACGGTTCAAATTGGCGCGGCCGTGGGTTCAACACTTGGACAATGGCTTCATCTATCAACTGAAAGAGTGCGTGTGCTGGTTGGATGCGGCGCGGCCGCCGGCATAGCGGCTTCCTTCAACGCTCCATTGGCGGGTGTGCTGTTCGCGCTGGAGATTGTCCTGGGCGATTTCACCATCCACACTTTCAGCCCTATCATCATAGCATCCGTAATCGGCACGGTAACAGGACGCGCTCTGGAAGGTAACGAAGTTACTTTTGACGTGCCTGTGCACGAGCTTGTGCATCCAACAGAAATTATTTTTTATCTGGCCCTGGGAATGCTATGCGGAGCAGCAGCCCGGCTATTCACGTTCATTTATTTTTATGCCCAGCAAATATTTGAAGAAAAAATAAATATTCCCGACTACTTCAAACCAGCGCTTGGCGGATTCATAGTCGGCATGATATCCATTTTTCTACCTCAGATTCTTGGCAATGGATATGACTATATGGAACAGGCGTTGACTGGACAAATGTTCTGGGGCTTGGCCTTTCTTCTGGTATTCATGAAAATCATGTGCACTTCCATTACCCTGGGGTCTGGAGGAATGGGAGGAGTGTTCGCCCCTTCCCTGTTTATAGGAGCCATGCTCGGAACAGCCTTTGGCAGTACTATTCATGGGGTGTTTCCAACTCTGACCGCTTCTGCTGAAACTTATTCTGTCGTAGGGATGGGAGCGGTTGCCGGGGCTGTCATGCAGGCCCCCTTGACCAATATCCTCATGCTGTTCGAACTGACAAACGATTATACTTTGATCCTTCCGATCATGGTGTCTTGTATCGCCTCCTCGTACACCTATCAGAGGTTCACCAAACACTCCATCTATGTTCAATATCTATTGAATAAAGGGATCAATATTCGTCATGGCCGGGAAGTTTCAATCATGAACTCCATCAAGGTACGCGATGTGATGAATACCGAGTTCACAACCATCGCCCAGGAAATGCCTTTTCGCAAAATCCTCGAAACCATATCCTATTCAAAAAACTTCTATTTCCCGGTCCTAGACAACAAGGGAGATATGACAGGAATTCTTTCTTTTTCAGACATTCGTGAAATGATGTTCGAAGAACAACTCGGCGACCTTCTAGTGGCAGGAGAACTGGCAACTCACAAGGTACTGGCTCTAACACCAGAACAAAACTTGAATGAAGCGATGGAGTTGTTTACCCAGCTGGATGTTGACCAGCTTCCGGTGGTGAGACATGATGACAAGGTCAAAGTGATCGGCATGATCACCCGTGGCGATGTCATGGCTTCCTACAACCGCGAAATCCTTGTCACCGGATTCGAACGATGATTCAAGGATCAGCCTTTTATTCACCTGGCAATCTTCTTCCCGAGTTTTCGCTCCAGAATATCAAAGATGATTTCACCCAGTAATCGATGACCGATGGCGTTGGAATGACAGCCATCAGGGAACAAAACTGCGTACAACTCATTAAACCCTGAATCTAACAGGTTGTCAGCATAAGGCGCAAAATCAATGTCTCAGATTAATGTTTTTGAGCAGGAGGGAATTACCAACCACAGAAACCGAGCTGAATGCCATTGCCAAAGCGGCATACACCGGCTTGAGCAAAATTCCAAACACGGGATATAACAGTCCTGCGGCAATCGGTATACCCAGGCTATTATAGAAAAATGCAAAAAAAAGATTTTGTTTGATTTTTTTCATTGTCCGATTACTTAGTTCAATTGCATCCGCCACCGCTCTAAGATCGCTGGTCATGAGAGTTATATCAGATGCTTCCATAGCCACATCGGTACCCGACCCGACTGCAATTCCTACATCGGCACGGGCAAGTGCCGGAGCATCATTAATCCCATCCCCTATCATAGCTACTAAAAGCCCCTTCGCTTTCAATTGTTCCACCTCATCAACTTTATCACCAGGAAGCACTTCAGAAAACACCATCTGAATATCCAACTGATCGGCAATGGTTTGAGCCGTGTAACGATTATCACCCGTGATCATTCCAACTTTCAGGCCAAGGCCCTTCAGACGTTCTACCGTTTCCCTGGCATGCGACCGCAAAGTGTCTGCTGTTGTTATAACTCCAACTACTTTTTTATCGACCGCTAATATCATAGGTGTCTTGCCCTGCCTGGCAAATCCCTCCAAACGCTCTTCCCAGTGCACCACATCGATATCATTTTCATTCATCAGATTTGCATTCCCTAAAACCATTTCCCGATGATTCAATATGGCACGAACTCCAAATCCGGGCAAAGCCTGAAAATCTGATATATTCTCCAGCCTTAAATTTCTTTTTTTAGACTCACTGACGATAGCCTCTGCTAGGGGGTGTTCGGATCCTTTTTCAAGTGAGGCCGCGTATGTCAACAACTGGTCCACGGAGAATTCTGTATCTGCATCCAGAATCACATCATCCAACTTCGGGGTTCCTTCAGTAAGGGTTCCTGTTTTGTCAAAAAGTACCACATCCAGTTTACCAACCGACTCCAGAACCTCCCCGCCCTTTATAAGTATTCCAAACTCTGCTCCTTTCCCGGTACCCACCATGATGGCCGCAGGTGTCGCCAGCCCTAGAGCACACGGACAGGCTATGATCAAAACGGATATAAATGTCATGAGAGCAAATACAAACGGAGAAGTCGGAAGGTCCAGAGATCCACCTAAAATCCACCAACCCAAAAATGATAATGTTGCAATCATTATCACGACAGGCACAAAAACACCTGCAACCTTATCTGCCAGTCTCTGTACAGGAGCTTTGGAGCCTTGTGCTTCCTCAACCATCGAGATGATTTGCGCGAGAACAGATTCCTTACCCAGGCGTGTCGCCCGCATCTTGAAAAATCCGGTTTTATTAAGAGAGCCTCCGACAACAGACTCGCCTGATATTTTATCCACAGGAATACTTTCACCGCTGATCATAGACTCGTCAACTGAAGAAGAACCCTCGATGATTGTTCCATCAACAGGAACTTTTTCACCCGGTCTTACAATCACAATATCTCCCGCCACCACATCGGCAATAAGAATATCTATCTCAGCGTCACCCCGCTCGACTCTAGCTGTCTTAGGTTGCAGACCTATCAGTTTACGGATGGCGCTTGATGCGTTTGATTTGGCCTTTGCTTCCAGCAATCGACCCATCAGCACCAAAGCAATGATCATGACAGAAGAATCAAAGTAAACGTCCACGCTTTCAAAAATTCCGGGCAATACGGTCAGGAATACGCTGTAAAAATATGCGGCCGATGTTCCCACAGCGATGAGCGTGTTCATATCAGAATAACCGTGCCTGATCCCTGTCCAGGCACCCCGGTAAAAAACCAAGCCAGCCCAGAACTGGACTGGCGTTGCCAGTATCAACAATAATAAATTATGCTCAGAAGACCCTGGCCCGGGAAGAAAACTCTGCACCCATTCCATACCTGAAAACATAATGGCAATCGCCACTAATGCGCTGAAAGTGAACCGTCTCTTGAGATTATCTATTTCACTGGCATGACGCTGATCTTCCGACTCAACTTCTTCCGCTTTCGACTCTCCATAGGACGGAACTTCGAATCCCAGTTTTTCAATGACTTCATGAATTCCTGTCTCTGTCACCTTGCTCGAATCATAATCAATGGAAGCCTGCTCTGCTCCAAAATTGACTCCAACCTGACTTACACCCTCCAGACCCGCCACCTTTTTCTCTATTCTGGATGCGCAACTGGCACAACTCATCCCTCTAATAGGCGTGATAAGTTTCTTTAAACCGGATGAAGTTTTATCTGCTGTTACCATGAGAATCTCATGCTATGCTTTTAGGAATGATACATACGAAATTTTCCTGCTACTCGTATTATAAGGCCAGAAAATAAGGGAGGAGTGATTATTTCTTGATAAATAAAGACCTGAGGGTAATAATGCCGTAGGAGAGAAAAAGAATGGCGATAAGTCCGCTGGAAAATGAGTTCTCAGCCACTGCACCAGAAAACCAATAGAGCCCTACACTACTGAGAATAGCTCCAACGATAAAAAATCCCAAAAGATTCAGGAAAGATAAATGGCCTTTGGGGGCAGTGCAAGCCTTCTCACGTCTTTGTTTGAGTTGCCAGCGCCAGCGAAGAATATAATATGTCTGCCGCATCCATGAAATAAGCCCAGCATCGTCAACCACACTGGTCCGGCAGTACATACAATTCTTATCCGAGTCACGGTTCGGAAAACCACAATTGAGGCATAACCGGATTTCAGGTTTGTGATGAAGCAGGGCCGGTTCTTTTTTAGGCTTGTCCATAAATATACCTGGCTTGAAAAAATCAAGTATCCTATCGGCAATCTGACAACTCTATTTAAATAAAATTCAAAGCTTTGGGGTTATTCCGAAATTTTATATCTGTTACCTTCCACTGTCAAGATGCAAGAGCCTAAATCGGCTCATGGGGAAAAACTCTTAAACTACTTTTTCAGGATGTTTGTTTGTTCTGATCAACAATGATTGATATTATAGAATCAAATACATATAATTCCTCTGCAATTAATTTCACCCCGTAATGGAGACCCGCATAATGAAACTGGTCGTAGCCCTGATAGCAGGATTTATTTGCATATTTCCGGCAGTAGGATTTGCCAATCCCCCTGCTTCCGCTCCGCCGGAAGGAATGGTTCATATTCCCGGAGGAACTTATCCAATGGGCAGTCACAAGTCCTTGCTGGAACTGGACCCTGTAGATTTGTTCAACACAGATCGACACGCCCTGGGGCCTGAGAATCCAGCGCATAATGTGGAGCTGGAGCCATATTATATTGACATGTATGAGGTTACCCACGGTTCCTACATGAAATTTGTTGAAGCGACAAACGCTAAAAAACCAAGGTTTTGGGATAATCCCGATTTTAACAGCCCCAACCAGCCCGTGGTGGGCGTAGCATGGAAAACAGCTCAATCGTATTGTAAATGGAAAGGCGGTCGCCTCCCAACTGAAGCGGAATGGGAAAAAGCGTCACGAGGAAAACGCTCCATCAATTATCCCTGGGGAAACGAAACTCCAGACAGCACCAGACTTAACTATAACGAGGAGTTAAAAAAAACCGTTGCGGTGGGATCTTATGAGACGGGTAAGTCAGACTATGGGGTCTATGATCTGGCAGGTAATGTTGCCGAGTGGACCTATGACTGGCATCAGGCAGAATTTTATATATTCTCTTCGAAAGCTAACCCAGTGGGCCCCGAAAAGGGTCAGTACAAAGTGATACGTGGTGGCAATTGGAGAAACGATGCACAAGATGTGAATATGGTCTACAGAAACGCAACGATTCCATCTATCCGCAAAAAAACCCTGGGATTTCGCTGTGCCCAAAGCGCCGGCGCGACAGCACCTAATGAATACCCCACCCCTCATTAAACCAGCGGATTTTAAGCAAAAAAAAACCGGCAGAGCGGACGCTCTGCCGGCTATACTACCTATTTAATTTATTTGGGAACAACATTGGAAGCCTGCGGACCTTTTTGCCCCATCGTTTTCTCAAACTCTACCTCTTGCCCCTCTCTGAGCGTTTTAAACCCATCCCCTTGAATAGCAGAAAAATGAACGAAACAATCTTCCCCATCCTCGGACTCGATAAAACCATACCCCTTACTGTCATTAAACCACTTTACTTTTCCTGCAGCCATACCTAACAACCTCCTACAAACAGGCGAGAAAGACAATCGAACCAAGCCCGAATCTCCATCCCAGTTGAAATGAGGTTGAGTAGTTGTCTGGATTAGACGGACACTCCAGTTTCCGTGTTATCCTGCAAGCGAGGCGTCAAAACCATCGCGTCACATTGACGACCTCAACCCTGTAAACCCGGTAATACTATCACATATTAAACTCATCTGCCAAAGCTAAATTTCCTGCCAGTGAATTATTTTAAGCGGACAACCCACCTGACAGGATAAATCAAAACTTAGTATCCTAATGCTGATCAATCAGATACCCCACAAAAGTTATGGCGCAAGTGCTTCCGTATACCTTAATTTGGCCTCTTGATTTTTTCAAAAAACAATCTACTTTTTCAAGGAATTCGGGAAAAAAGAGGGGTTTGCAGATGTAATCATCGAATCCAGAGGCGAGTCCTGCTTTAACATCACTTTCGTGCGCATTTGCGCTCGCCACCAATATGGGAATATATTGTGTGTTTTTATTTTCCTGCGATAAAGGCAATGCGTCTATACCACTCATACCAGAGGGACAAGGTTTCATGCCCTTCTACGGGACTTGAAAATCG
>CAJWQP010000089.1 GCA_913045445.1 uncultured Nitrospina sp.
TGTCAAATGATTGAAATAAACAGGAATTTGGCGGTTGTGAAGGGGGGTCGCCCAAAAAGTGCCTGTGCTGATTTTGGGCACCCGTGCAGAAGAGATTGCGAGCAAGTATGTAAATTTTAGCCAGACTAGCCCCCTTGCTGTATAATCCACCCATCGGGGAGCTTAGTATATCGTTCACCGATGCAGATTTTTTGAACCTTTCACCAGCGAGTCGGTATGAAAGTCAAAGATTTGATGTCCACGAATGTGTTGACCGTTAGCCCCGATGATAAGGTCGATCGGGTATTTTTCCTTTTCAATTTTGAAAATATCCGGCACATGCCTGTGGTTGAAAAGGGGAAATTGGTCGGTATCATATCCGACAGGGATTTAAAAAAGGTGTTGGGTCCGGTAAAGAAATTTCTCGAAAGATCAGACGGATCAACTGTATCTATATCAGCACGCCTGGTACGAACCATAATGAAGCGGGGACTTATTACTATAGGACCCGAACAACGGGCGGCAGACGCGGCGGCAATTATGGCCAAAAGAAAAATCGGAGCCTTGCCTGTGGTGAAAAAAGAGAAGTTGATCGGTATCGTCACTGCGACGGATATACTGAAAGCGTTTGTTAAGACGATGAACGATATTGAAGCTGTTGTCGGGGAGCGCTGAGGTATTTTGCCCGACCTCGTTGTTTTGTCAATTCACCCACCTCGTAAACCGAGACTGCCGAAAACCGGGTGTCTCGATGAACATCAATGAATCGATTCAGAACGACAACTATTCGGGAATGTCGCGTATTGACTCCTCTGGGCTGGGGAATAGCGGCAATTGGCCTGGGCGTGACTTTGCTGTCTCTCGTTTTATTTGCCTATCCCTTTCTGGCTCCAACGCAACCGGTTGCCGGCGAGATTCTTGTCGTTGAAGGTTGGTTGCCCGATTACGCTTTGGAAAAAGTGAAAAACAGGTTTGCAAATGGACAGTACAAGTTGGTGGTTACCACAGGCGGACTTTTAACGACGGGCCATCATTTGTCCCGGTATAAAACCTGGGCCAGATTGGCCGCCTCGACGTTAAATGCGAAAGGTGTTCCGCTGGAGAAAATCGTGTCGGCCCCTTCGATGTTCATTCCGAAAAGGGACAGGACTTATAACTCGGTGCTTGAGGTAAAAAAAAAATTCAATGAAATGGGTTTGGCTCCGGCATCGATTGATGTGGTGTCGTTGGGAGCCCACTCCCGTCGGACCTGGCTCATGTTTGAGTCCGTTTTCACATCAGTGCAGGTAGGCATTGTTGCTCTTCAACCCAGGGAATACGATACTACCCGCTGGTGGGTATCAAGCGCGGGAGTGAGAAATATTATTTCAGAAGCGGTGGCCTATTTGTATGCACGGTTGATTTTTAGTCCGGACGACCCAACAGAATCCTGATTTCTAAATTATATAATGAAAATTATCGAAGTGGTTGCTGACGAAAGCTATCTCGACAGCATGAAAAATATTGCCGAACAAAACGAAGCGCTCGATTTCTGGACTGTGTCCGGTGAAGACGAAGCTCGTAGAGTGGTTCGCATTCTGGTCAAGCCGGAGCAACGACAGGCGATTCTGGACGCGCTCCAGGGAATGCTCGCGGGTAGTTCTTCTGCCAGGGTGGTGGTTATTCCAGTAGAAGTGACACTGCCGCGCGAAGAAGAAAAAGAAGAAGAGACGGAAACGAAATCTACCACCGAGACCACGCGCGAGGAGCTGTACAACAGTATTGAAAAAAACGCTCGCTTGAATCGTACCTATTTATTACTGGTCCTGTTGTCAACAGTGGTCGTTGCTATTGGCCTGTTAGAAGATAATGTGGCGGTAGTTATTGGCGCGATGGTCATCGCTCCTCTATTGGGACCCAACCTGGCCATGGCGTTGGGGACGGCGCTGGGCGATACGGACCTGATGTGGAAAGCGTTTAAGACAGGGGCGGCGGGAATGGGGCTGGCGCTTATTCTCTCTATTCTTATTGGTATTTTCTGGCCCTTGAATGTGGAGAGCCGCGAACTTCTGATGCGCACGCATGTTGGGTTGGATTCTGCCGCGCTGGCGTTGGCTTCCGGGGCGGCGGCGGTATTGTCTTTAACTTCGGGTGCCCCCAGCGTGCTGGTCGGTGTCATGGTCGCTGTTGCTCTGTTACCACCCGCGGCCACTATGGGATTGATGCTGGGCGCGGGGCAAACGGAACTTGCCTACGGTGCGGCCTTCTTGTTAGCAGTTAATGTCGTGGCAGTAAACCTGGCGGCCAAACTTGGATTTCTGATACAAGGCATTAAGCCGCGCACCTGGTTGGAAAAAGAAAAAGCCCATCAGTCGATGGTGTCCTACACTATAATCTGGGTCATCACTCTGGCGGTTCTCCTGCTCGTTATATATTTTCATCCTGAATTTATAAATAACTCCTGAAGCGAGTTCTTCCATCAGTCGAGCAAATATCCTTTATGAAAATATTGTCAGTAAATATCAGCTCATTACGTGAAATCACACGAGGCGGAAAAAAGATTCAGTCTGGTATTTTCAAGCAACCAGTTGCGGGTTCGGTCGAAGTGCACCGTCTTGGATTGGAGGGCGACCATCAAGGCAACAAAAAAGTCCATGGCGGAATCTACAAGGCGGTTTATCTTTACCCCGCTGAGTATTATGACGTGTGGAGAGATGAACTGGAGAAACCGGATTTATCCTTTGGCGATTTCGGTGAAAATTTAACCACTCAGGGATTGAGGGAGGATGAAGTTTGTCTGGGAGACCGATTTCGTATCGGGTCGGCAGAGCTGGCTGTCACTCAACCGCGAGAACCTTGCGCGACTCTCAGCGCGCGTATGGGATTGAGAGATTTGCCAAAACGCTTTCGCCAATCCGGCCGGAGTGGATTTTATTTTTCAGTCATGAATGAGGGAAGTGTGAGCAAAGGGGATTCCATTGAGTGTATCAGCAAGGATGAAAACAGAGTCTCAGTGGCAGAATTCAATCGTGTTCTCAACGGGGAATCAGGGATCGAGGAAATTATCCGCCGCACTTGTAAAATAAACGCCGTGCCGGAAGAACTTAAAGATAAATTATTAAAACAACTGGATGGGCGGGAATGATAATTTTATCGGTCTGTAGAGTTAATTGGTGGAGGGGTTACAGCGTCTTCATGAGCCAAGATTTTCCGGGCTCATGCCGAAGTTTTTGGCCATGGCTCGTTTGGTTTGCCGGGCTTTTCGGCTAGTAATACGTCGTATGCCGCCTTGGCTTCTTCAAACTTGGATTTCTCAGCTAACTCAATGGCTTTAGCAAGCTCAGGGCGCAGGCAACCTTCCGTCAGTTTTTCTTCTTTTTCCCCACAGGAGGCAATGTTATAGCTTGTCGAAACCTATTCAACGGGCTGATTTTATTCACCTATCAAGTGGAGATGAATCAGTCGCTTATGAGATTGGACACGGTGTTCAAATAGATAAATGCCCTGCCAGGTGCCGAGCGATGGATTTCCCGAGTTGACAGGAATGGATAGCTGGCTTTGTGTGAGAGCTGAGCGAATATGGGCTGGCATGTCATCGGGGCCTTCAGAGCGGTGCAGGTAGTTTGCGTCCCCATCTGGAACCAGTTTTTGGAAAAAGGTTTTGAGATCGCGCAGAACATCCGGGTCCGCGTTTTCCTGAATGACGATGGACGCTGAAGTGTGCGGGACAAAAACGGTCAACAGCCCGGTAGTGATTTTTTGTTGAGCTACCCACGACTCAATTTCACGGGTGATGTTGTACAGTCCTTTGCCATGGGTAGAGGTGGAAAATTTGTGGCTGGCCTGTCGCACTCAAAACTCCAAAAGACAATGAGGATTATTTTTTCGAGCCCAGCATAGCTATTTTAGGGAAAAGTTACCACATATCATCTGAAAATTCGGGTCTATGAATAATCAGAAAACTTTGTGCAAAAGGATAGTTTTTGTGTCCTTTTCAAGAAATGTCCTTATACTGATAACATGCAAAAATTCAATGCTCCACGAGATTAAGTTCAGAACCGAGCGCAGGCCCTATTGGACTCAAAAAATGAGATGGATATGACAGTGCCCCCTGATAAGGAAATGAGTTTTCTTGAGAGTGTGAATCTCATGTTTGACACGGCTTTGACGACTCTCGATATTCCGGAAGGAATGGGTCAGTACATCAAAAATGTGAACAATGTTTATCAGGTGCGGTTTCCTGTCAAGATCAACGGCGAAGTAGAGACTTTTATTGGCTGGCGGGCGGTGCATAGTGATCACAGACTTCCTGCCAAAGGCGGCATTCGTTTTTCACAGATGGTCAATCAGGATGAGGTGGAAGCTCTGGCGGCTCTCATGTCATACAAATGCGCCTTGGTCGATGTTCCTTTTGGTGGGTCCAAAGGCGGGTTGCTCATTGATCCTAAACAGTATGAACGCGAGTCGATGGAAAAAATTACCCGGCGTTTTGCTTTTGAGTTGATCCAAAAAGATTATATCGGATCAGGCATTAACGTTCCGGCTCCTGACATGGGTACCGGCCAAAGAGAGATGTCCTGGATAGTAAGTACCTACACGGCTCATCGCCCTGATGATGTCAACCATCTCGCCTGTGTTACTGGAAAGCCTGTTTCTGCGGGCGGAATCCAGGGGCGGGTGGAAGCGACCGGACGCGGCGTGGTGTTCGGAATCCGCGAGTTCTTCCGTCACCCGGAGGATGTCAAGTTGGCGAAGATGGAAGGGAACTCGATAGAAGGTAAAGAGGTCATCATTCAGGGACTCGGCAATGTGGGATACTACACCGCGAAAATTCTGGATGAAGAGGATGGAGCCAAGATCACCGCTATTCTGGAATGGGATGGCGCCGTCTATGACAAGAATGGATTAAATGTTGAAGAGGTTTTCCAGTACAAAGTCGAAAACGGGGGTGGAATCAAAGGATATCCAAAAGGGAAATTTTTTGAAAACAGCGCGGAGCTTCTGGAAGAAGAGTGCGATATCCTGATCCCTGCCGCTGTGGAAGGGGTCATCAACCAGAGCAATGCCGGACGCATCAAGGCCAAGCTCATTGCTGAAGCGGCAAACGGACCGATTACTTTCAAAGCGGAGACGATCCTTGGCGAAATGGGTGTGGTCACCATCCCCGATGTTTATCTCAACGCGGGCGGAGTCACTGTATCTTATTTTGAATGGATCAAAAACCTGTCGCATATCCGGCTTGGTCGTATGAACAGGCGGTATGAAGAGAATCAGAATAACCTGCTCATAAAAGCCATCCAGGAATCGGGTGGAAAAGTGCCACAAGAGCTGATAGCGAAAATCGGACAGGGTCCTGCCGAAATCGATTTGGTGAGATCCGGACTCGACGATACTATGCGGGTTGCTTTTCAGGGTATTCGTGAGCGGTACTGGTCCAGTGAAAATGTGGGCAGTTACCGCACAGCGGCGATGGCGATTTCCATAGAGAAAATTTACAACAGTTACCGCCTCATGGGTATTTATCCGTAAACTGGTTTTGTAGCTTGCCCATTTATGGGCGCTTTTCCTGTCCGAAAACTTTTAAAATAGCGTATCATGCCTGATAACCTATCCGATTCTTTATCCTGGTAGGAACAAACTTTTCCTGTTCGAAAACTTTTTTAAAAAGGCGCCGGATGTCTGACCCTCAATTTGATTCTTCATCCCAATACGAACAAAGTGGTGTCTCCAGCCGGGGAGCTGAGGACGCGCTTTCAGGATTGCTGGATCACGTCCTTCCCACGAGAAAATTCGCCGAGCGTTTTCCGCTGGCCGCTGACATCGGTTACTTCGCCAACGTCATAGATGTCGGTAACGGATCAGGCATAGCCTTCGGCACCGATGGTGTCGGGACGAAGATCATCGTCGCGGAACTTATGGATCGCTACGATACGATTGGCATCGACTGCGTAGCCATGAACGTCAACGACCTGATCTGTGTCGGCGCGAGGCCGGTGAGTATGGTCGACTACATAGGCTGTTCTTTCACCGATGCGCGAATCTTTGCGGAAATCGGGAAAGGACTTGCCGAAGGAGCCAGACAGGGGGAGATAAGTATTTCGGGCGGCGAGATTTCGCAGATAAAGGAAATCATAAAAGGCGTGGACCTCATCGGCGCGTGTATCGGTCACGTTCCGCTGGAAAAAGTTAATACAGGAAAAGATATCCAGCCCGGCAATATGATCATTGGTCTTGCCTCAAGCGGGGTGCATTCCAACGGACTCACCCTGGCGCGAAAAGTTTTGCTTGGCGAGACGCGGGAGGAACAGGAAAGGAACGTCAACAAATTTGAAGAGCGCCTGGGCCGAACCCTGGGCGAGGAATTGCTGGAACCCACACGTATCTACGTGAAACCCATCATGGAAATGCTCGATGCCGGGATCAAGCTCAAAGCCATGGTGCATCTCACCAGCGGCGGCTACAGCAATCTTAATCGAGTGGAAAATGATAATATCCGGTTCGTGATCGACCCCTCCCCGCCAGTTCCCGAGGTATTCAAACTCATCCAGGAGCTCGGTAATATTTCCGATGCCGAGATGTACGAAGTGTTCAACATGGGTACCGGATTCGTAGTGATCGTAGAGAGCATGAAAGAATTCGCGGAAGTATCAGCCATCTGCAAAAAATACGATATCACCAGCAACATGATCGGAGTCATCGAACCTTGCGAAGGTAAAGAAGTCACCATTCCTGAATATGGTTTGATAGGCAAAGGGCAGAAGATTTCAAAAATATAAAAACTTCTCTCGGTGTCATTCTGAGTGAAGCGAAGGATCTCATTTGCCCCTGCGGCGAGCAGTCGTAGGCTGAATTGGCTTACTGGAAAAACTTTGCCAGAAAAACCAGAAAAACCGCGACCGGACTAACGTAGCGGATGAGGAATCCCCAGACATGTCCCCAGTGAAATTGGGTTTCGTGTTTTTCGATTTCCTCTTTAGCGGATTTCGTGCCCCACACCCAGCCCACGAAGATTGCCGTCAGCATTCCTCCCAGCGGCAGAAGGTAGTTGGAGGCGATGTTGTCGATGTGATCAAAAAAGTTCATACCAAAAAGTTTCGCATCGGATAATACTCCGAATGACAATCCGGAAGGAACTCCAAAAAGAAAGATGACGGTGGACGTGATCAACACCGCTTTTTTTCTATCCCATCCTCTCTGGTCGATAAAATAAGCGACCACCACTTCCAGAAGGGATATTCCCGATGTGATGGCCGCGATAGTGAGCAGGGTAAAAAAGATAATAGAAACCAGGTTGCCGAATGGCATCCCTGCAAAAACGGCGGGCAGTACACTGAACACCAGGCTAGGTCCTTCGGCGGGTTCGAGTCCCATTGCGAAAACCGCAGGGAAGATGACCATGCCTACCAACAGCGCGATCATCGTGTCAAAAATGACAACGTATGCGGTGGCAGAGGTCAGGTTTTCATCTTCCGGCAGGTAACTGCCATAAGTGAGCATACAGCCCATACCCAGGCTGAGTGAGAAAAAGGCCTGGCCCAATGCGATTAATATTGTTTGCGGACCAATTTTGCTGAAGTCTGGTTTCAGGTAAAACTCAACTCCTTCCATCGCGCCGGGAAGTGTCAATGAGCGAAACATAAGGAGAATGAGGAAGATTACCAGCATCGGCATCAGTATTTCGCAGGCTCTTTCAATCCCGCTGTGCACTCCGCGTAACACGATGCCAACGCAGAGGCCCATGAAAAGGGCATGATAAAAAAGGATTTCCCCGGTATTGGAGATAAAGGAACTGAAAAATTGTCCGGCATCCTGCGGCGAAGCAAAATTACTGATGGTTTGAGTGAGCGATTTAGCAACGTAAGCAAGCGTCCATCCCCCCACCACCCCATAAAAGGAGAGGATGAAGAATCCGGCCAGCACGCCCATGTATCCTATTCCGGTCCAGGGTGAATTGGCTTTCAATGCCTGGAACGCACCGACAGGGTTAAGGTTTGCTTTTCTGCCGATGGTGAATTCGGCGAGCATTATGGGGAGCCCCACCGCGATGGTGCAGAGGATATAAATGATAACGAAAGCGCCGCCGCCATTTTCGCCAACGATGTAGGGAAATTTCCAAATATTGCCGAGTCCGACCGCAGAACCCGAAGCCGCCAGAATAAATCCGAACCGGCTGTTCCAGAATCCACGTTGTTTGTCGTCGTTGCTTACGGTCATTGGCAGGAGAGAGGTTGTTGGATCAGGATGCCTCTACTAGTTAAGGAAATTGATGTAGAATGACTAAAGGGCCATTATTAAAATCCGCAAA
>CAJWQP010000090.1 GCA_913045445.1 uncultured Nitrospina sp.
GAATCTGTCTACTGATCACATTCCATATTCCTGAAGAGGAGTTACTTTCATACTATTTTGCTTGAGGGCGCGTAATGCTTTCAGTAAAGCAAATGAGCCTGCTATGGTGGTGTAATAGGGGATATTGATTGCTAAAGAAGCCCTTCTTAATGAGAGTGAATCTTTAATCGATTGCTCGCCAAATGTAGTATTGACCACAAATTGTATATTTCCATTATCAATGCTGTCTACAATATGTGGCGATCCCTCCTTGACTTTGTTTATCTGAACCGTTTGCAGGTCATGTTCGTTCAAATATTGAGCGGTTCCTTTGGTTGCAATGATTTCATAGCCCAATTCATAAAATTCTCTGGCGATTTTCAAGGCATCGGGCTTATCCGGGTCTTTGACGCTGATGAATACGGTACCCTTGTCCAATAAAACAATTCCCGTTGCCAGTTGGGCTTTGGCGAATGCCATTCCAAAAGACAGATCAATTCCCATCACTTCTCCGGTAGATTTCATTTCAGGACCTAAAAGAGTATCTACATTTTCGAATTTGTTAAATGGGAAAACGGATTCCTTAACCGCAATGTGGGCGACGGTGGTTTTCTCTACTGCCCCAAGTTCTTTTAAAGTTTTACCCACCATTACCAATGCCGCCAGTTTTGCAAGTGGAACCCCCGTGGTCTTGCTCACAAAGGGAACCGTTCGCGATGCCCTGGGATTAACTTCAATAATAAAAACCTCACCCCCTTTGACAGCAAATTGAATATTGAGAAGTCCTATCACATTCAATTCACGGGCAAGGCTACAGGCTTGTTCTTCAATCTTAGAGATGGTCTCAGGATCCAGAGAATAGGGCGGCAGGGAACAGGCGCTGTCTCCTGAATGGATACCTGCTTCCTCAATATGCTCCATAACGCCACCTATGAGAATATCCGTCCCATCAGATATGGCATCCACATCAACTTCTGTGGCATTTTCAAGGAAATCATCGATCAGAATAGGGTGTTCGGGGGAAGCTTCGACAGCATGGCTCATATAATATTCGAGACGATCCTGGTTATATACAATTTCCATGGCACGTCCTCCCAGAACATATGAAGGACGTACAACTACAGGATATCCAATTCCCCCCGCTATATCCCTGGCTTCTTCAAATGAGGTGGCTGTTCCGTTGGCGGGTTGTTTGAGCTTGAGAGTTTTCATCACCTCAGTAAATCGTTCCCGGTCTTCGGCGCGGTCAATATTGTCAGGATTGGTTCCAATGATAGGAACTCCTGCTTTCAGTAATGGGATAGCTAGTTTTAGCGGAGTTTGACCGCCAAACTGGACAATCACGCCAAGAGGTTTTTCAACTTCCACAATGTGCAATACATCTTCAAAAGTAACAGGCTCGAAATAGAGGCGATCAGAAGTATCATAATCAGTGCTGACTGTTTCCGGATTGCAATTAACCATGATTGTTTCGAATCCAGCTTCTTTGAGGGCAAACGAGGCATGGACACAGCAATAGTCAAATTCTATTCCCTGTCCTATACGGTTGGGTCCGCCCCCCAGAATGATAATTTTTTTATTGTCCGTAGGATTAGCCTCGCATTCTTCTTCATAGGTTGAATACAAATAAGGCGTGTGTGCTTCAAATTCAGCGCCACAGGTATCAACTGTCTTGTACACAGGTTTTAAACCATAAGAATTTCGTTTATTGGCAATGTCTTCCGGTTTGCAATTGAGAAGACCGGCAATATAAATATCAGAGTATCCGGTTTCCTTGGCTTTTTTAAGAAGCTCTTTGGTTAATCCACCAACAGTTTTTGTCAAAATAATTTCTGACTCTATATCCAATAGCTCTTTGAGGTTATGAAGAAACCAGGGGTCAACAAATGTGGTCTTGTATATTTCTTCAATGGATATTCCACGACGTAGAGCCGCGGCAATGCACCATAAACGATCCCAAAAAGGTTTCTTCAGGATATCAATAAGTCGGTCTTTCAGGGTTTCAATCGGCAGTTCAGATTGCCCAGGGATATGTTTAAAGTTTTCACTTAATCCATAAACACTGATTTCCAAAGAGCGTAGAGCTTTGTTCAGTGACTCCTTGAAAGTCCGGCCAATAGCCATTACTTCGCCGACTGATTTCATTTGAGTGGAGAGAACAGGATTCGATACAGAAAATTTTTCAAAGGTAAATCGTGGAATTTTTACAACGCAATAATCTATCGTAGGTTCAAAAGAAGCTGGAGTGACTTGTGTTATATCATTATCTATTTCATCAAGAGTGTAGCCGACCGCAAGTTTAGCTGCTATTTTTGCGATGGGGAATCCGGTTGCTTTTGATGCAAGTGCCGAACTGCGAGAGACCCGTGGATTCATTTCGATTACTATCATGTCCCCGGTTTTTGGGTCTAACGCAAATTGAATATTTGAGCCCCCTGTTTCAACACCAATTTCGCGGATGATATCAATTGCCGCATTACGCATTATTTGATATTCTCTGTCGGTCAACGTTTGAACCGGAGCAACAGTGATACTGTCTCCCGTATGCACCCCCATCGGATCAAGGTTTTCAATAGAGCAAATAATAACGACATTATCCCGATGGTCTCGCATCACCTCAAGTTCATATTCTTTCCAGCCGATCAGCGACTTTTCAATAAGGACCTCATGAGTTGGGCTGATATTAAGGGCAATTTCAACGAGAGATTCAAATTCTTTTTCATTGAGGGCAATACTTCCACCTGTGCCACCCAAGGTGAATGACGGTCTAATGATTGCGGGGAATTTCGTCTCTTTGGAAATCTTCCGGGCCTCATCCAGATTTTGAGCAAGGCCACTGGGAGGAACTTGTTGCCCAATACTTAGCATTGCTTCTTTAAAAAGCTGGCGATTCTCAGCTTTGCGAATTGCGTTCATATTGGCACCAATCATTTTAACGCCGTACAAATCAAGTATTCCTTTTTCAGCAACAGCAAGTGCTGTATTGAGACCTGTCTGTCCTCCCATTGTAGGTAGTATTGCGTCTGGACGATCTTTTTTAATGATCATCTCAACGACTTCCGGAGTCACCGGTTCTACATAGGTTTTGTCGGCAAAATTAGGATCGGTCATGATGGTGGCAGGATTGCTGTTGACCAGAATGACCTCGTAGCCTTCCTCTTTGAGGGCTTTGCATGCCTGGGTTCCGGAGTAGTCAAATTCGCATGCCTGACCGATAATAATAGGTCCAGCACCAATCAATAGTATTTTTTTTATGTCAGTTCGTTTGGGCATTAAGTACGATAAATATCTTCAAGATCGATTTGGCGAGAACGCTCCCATATCAAATGCATGTAGGAAAGCTTTTGTAAAAGCAAATTGTAAGTAGCCTTCCCCTCGCGAACTATCTTTTCATGAATAAATAATTTGATTTCATTTTTCAGGTGGGAAACTTTTGTTTCCAGGTCAGTTCGCTTGGATTCAACTTCGGCTATTTCCATTTTTAGTTTGGTTGTTTTGCTTTCAGAAGTTGATTTTAAAAGTTTGCTTTTTAGTTTTTCAATTTTTGCGTTTAATTTATGGAGCACTTTGTTGTCATCGGCCAATTGAGAATTCTTTCTTATTAGTTCTTTTTTATAGGCAATTTGATTGATGCATACCTGATCTATTTGCTTTCTGATAAATTTTTCTGCCTTCTCCGGATGGAAACAGAAATTACCTGTGAAATGACAGGCATTTTGATAGGGAACAAGGCGTCCTTCAAAAAGATCGTTTTTGTTAAAGTGAAGCTTCGCGTCAGGCTCAATCACGTCATATTTTTCATTGTCAAATAAGTTGACCACAGAAACTGATTCGTTTCGTATCTTCTTGACGTAAAACAATCCGTGTACGTTGGTTGTGAATCCTTCATATATTTCTAGAAGAAATTGAGGCCATGTTTCTCTATTCTCATTAATTATAGATTCAAGTATGGTTAAGTCTTTGCCAGGGTCAACTCGATCAAAAACGTACCATTCAAGAAACATGGCCATTCGGCTCTCGTACGACTTATCGTCTTCATATATTTCACCCGAGAGTTTTTGATATTCCTTACGGGCATCATAAATACTCTCTGAGTAAGGGGTGCTTGTCCCCATCGCTATTACTTGTTCAAGGTTATCCTTCAACATTTCATCTGCCTCATAAGATCGATGAACTCTTCAAATAAATATGATGAGTCGTGCGGCCCGGGAGAGGCTTCTGGATGGTACTGTACAGACATTATGGGCAGGGATTTATGACGTATTCCTTCTACCGTATTGTCATTTAAATTGATGGATGTAATATCGATGTCGCTTTTCACTGAATTGGCTTCCACTGCGAACCCATGATTTTGTGCGGTTATTTCAACTCTGCGGTTCTCATTGTTCATTACAGGTTGATTTCCTCCATGATGCCCAAATCTTAGTTTATAGGTGCTCGCTCCCAAGGCTAGTGTGAGGATTTGATGGCCCAGGCATATACCGAATAATGGAACTTTGCCTATAAGCAGTTTTACATTTTCTGCGGCATAGGTTACCGCCGATGGGTCTCCAGGTCCATTGGACAAAAATACACCATCTGGATTCATGGCAAGAACCTCTTGGGCCGGCATTGAAGCTGGGACAACTTTTACCCGGCAACCTGCTTGCGTAAGCATGCGGAGAATATTCTTTTTGATTCCAAAATCATATGCAATAACAAAGTGAGTTTTTTCACCAATTGTCGGATTCTGAAAGCCCGATATACCGTTTTTTAATATCCACTCGCCTTCGTTCCAATCGTAAGATTTATGGCATGTCACTTCTTTAACCAGGTCACGCCCTTCAAGGCCGGGCAAATTACGTGCTCGTTCAATCAGCTTCACAGGATCAGATTCCGTGGTAGACAATAACGCTTGTTGTGCCCCGGCCTCTCTTATGTGGCGAGTTAATGCTCTCGTATCAATTCCTTGAATTCCAACAACACCGTATTTTGTTAGAAAATCGTGTAATGTCCCCTGGGATCGCCAGTTGCTTGGGGCGGTGCACAATTCCTTTATAATGAATGCGGAAAGGTGAGGGCGTTCGGACTCAAAATCTTCCTGATTAATACCATAATTACCAATGAGTGGGTAGGTCATGACCACCATTTGCCCGCAATATGATGGATCGGTTATAACTTCCTGGTACCCAGTCATACTGGTATTAAAGACAACTTCACCATCAACTTCACCCTGGGCGCCGAAGGCTTTTCCTCTAAATATTCGGCCATCGGCCAAAGCTAAAACTGCATTCATATTTTCTACTTTACGGGTATTTAAGAGCTAAATTAAGGCTTCGGATTATTATTAAATAACGGAGTATACCACCTTGCCGGCGACAAGGGTGTGGAGGACTTTTCCTTTTACCCTCCAACCATTAAAGGGGCTGTTTTTACTTTTGGAATGAAACTTTGCCACATCGATTTCATATTCACATTCTGGGTCAAAGATAACTATATCTGCCTGTTTTCCTGTGGAAAAATTTCCAGAATCCAGTTTGAATATTTCAGCAGGAGCAGAAGTTAGTTTTTTGATCGCATCGCTCAAGGATAAAATATTTTCTTCCACCAATTTAAGGGTCAAAGGTAGGGCTGTTTCAAGGCCAACAATACCAAAACAGGCATTTTGATACTCAGTCTGTTTGTCGGTCAGATCATGAGGGGCATGATCAGTAGCTATGATATCGATTGTTCCATCTTTCAGCCCCTTTTTGATTCGATCTACATCACTTGCAGAGCGCAGGGGAGGACTCATTTTCGTATTAGTGTCATATCCACGAACGGCTTCATCAGTCAAAATGAAATGGTGCGGAGCCACTTCACAGGTGACAGGTAACCCCTGAGCTTTGGCTTGCCGAACCAGTTCAACGGAATTGCCACTGCTTATATGTGCCACGTGGAGTCTTCCGCCTGTTTTTTCAAGGAGAGCGATATCTCTATAGACCATGATATCTTCTGCTTCTACCGGCATACCTCTTAATCCCAATTCGGTGGATACGGCACCCTCGTTCATACACCCACCTTCAGTGAGATCAAGCATTTCGCTGTGTTGGATCAGTGGAAGTTTGAACATTTTACTGTATTCAAATGCCCTGCGCATGAGTTCATTATTCATGACGGGTCGCCCGTCATCAGAAAACGCGATGGCTCCGGCATCTTTCAAATCACCCATTTCTGAAAGGCGTTCTCCGGCAAGTCCCTGCGTGATGGCGGCAATGGCGTACACATTGACTATTCCCTTAGCTTTTGCCTGCGACAGCATGAGTTCTGTAACAGAGCGAGTGTCATTCACAGGGTTCGTGTTGGGCATGACCGCTACAGACGTGAAACCACCTGCCGCCGCGGATTGGCATCCAGATTCAATGGTTTCTTTATACTCAAACCCAGGTTCGCGAAAATGGACATGCATATCTATAAACCCAGGACAAACTACGCATCCCTTGGCATCTATTATTGAAGCTTTATCTGCCTCACTGATACTGATTTTGCCGGGGGGTTCAATGGCCTTTATGCTTCCCCTGGCAATTAATATATCTTTGGGAGCGTCCAGATGGTTCGCAGGATCAATGACCCGACCATTTTTAATTAATATTGTCATCACTGCCTCCCAACAGGAGATACATCAACGCCATTCGTACGGCGACACCGTTTGTTACCTGATTGAGTATGAGTGAGTGTTCACTTTCCATGACATCAAGAGCGATTTCGACTCCTCTATTAACTGGCCCCGGATGAATGATAAGTACATCGTCTTTGGCCTTCTCAAGAATTTTTGAGGTCAGACAAAATAAATTGGAGTACTCACGAAGACTTGGTAATAAAAATCGATTTTGCCTCTCTGTCTGTATACGGAGCATCATAATCACATCAACATCCTTTATCGCTTCTTCTAGAAAATAATCTACACTCACTCCGAAACTTTGTATGTCAACCGGAATCATAGTTGGCGGCCCCACCAATCGCACTTCCATACCCATGGTTTTCATTGCGTATATATTGGATCTGACTACCCGGCTATGTGCAATGTCCCCAACAATTGCGACTTTCAAGCCCTCTAGTGAACCTTTAGCCTCTCTTATTGTCTGAAGGTCCAGAAGCGCTTGAGAGGGGTGTTCATGAAAACCATCACCCGCGTTGATGACTGGGCATTCAATGGATCTGGAAATCATTTCGGCGGTGCCAGAGTGGGAGTGACGAATAACAAGAATATCTGGGTTCATCGCTTCAAGATTTTGTGCCATATCGATCAGGTTTTCACCTTTAACCGTGCTACTGGTTGAACCAGAAATATTGATAACATCTGCACTTAGTCTTTTGCCAGCAATTTCAAAGGAAGTTCGGGTTCGCGTACTAGGCTCAAAAAAAAGATTAATAATGGTTTTTCCTCGCAGGGTAGGAACTTTTTTAATGGAGCGTGTGGAAATTTCCTTAAAAGTATCCGCTGTGTCCAAAATAGTTAATATATTTTCCTTCGTGAGATCATTAGTTCCTAAAATACTTTTGAGTTTGAACATCAGAAATTATTTGCGGTTGAAGAATCTATTATTTGAACTTCATCAATGCCATCGTCTTCGATCATTTTGACCATCACTCGATTGGTCTTTGATGTCGGAATATTTTTGCCTACATAATCTGGGCGGATTGGTAGTTCTCTATGTCCTCTGTCTATAAGAACACCTAATTGAACGGCGGAAGGCCTGCCAAAATCAATCAGCGCATCAATTGCGGCTCTGATAGTTCTTCCTGTAAAAAGGACATCGTCAATTAATACAACTTGTTTTTCCTCAAGAGGAAATGGGATGTTGGTTTGTTCTATTGTAGGATTTTGTTTTCCCGATGCCAGGTCGTCTCGATATAGGGTTATGTCGAGAATTCCAAAATCGATCTCGGTATTTTCAATTTCATTAATTTTACTTCTGATGCGTTGCGCCAGTGTCACACCCCGAGTACGGATACCGATTATAGCGAGGTTGGCGGCTCCTTTATTCCTTTCCAGTATTTCGTGGGCAATACGAGTGATTGCACGAGAAATGTCATTGGCATCAAACACAACCGAGGTCAATTTAGACTCCAAAGGCAGGCAAAAAAATACCCCCTTGGGAAAATCCCGCAAGGAGGACGATTGTATTTGTAGGTCATTATCATAGAAGCCCTTAACGGTCTCTC